>RECR01000130.1 GCA_007693955.1 Gloeocapsa sp. DLM2.Bin57 | reverse complement strand
AGTAGAAGGTTAAGACAAGAATTCCCTGAGATAGAGCAAAGCTACCATAAAGATGTATTTTGGAATGGTTCATATTTTGTGGCTAGTTGTGGTGGTGTTACTATTTCAACCCTTAAAACTTATATACAGAATCAAGATGAAATAAAATAAGGACGCGATTCATCTCACGCTTATTTGAGAAAATAAAGCTTGAGGCTTCTCGCGGTTAAGCTAAAAAGCAAGGTATGATCAGGTTTGACAACTGATAAAATGGTCATTACCAATCCAAACTAAAAAACACAGCAGCTAGGATAATCAATCCCAGTAGAAATAGGGGAACAGTAAAATCTAAAGGATTAATCATGAATATTCCTGATTTAGTAACTTGGTTACAAGAAAGAACTGCTTTAAATATACTCAGTGAAGAAGTTTTAAGAGCGATCGCTCCTTTATTGCAACAAAAACATTTGAGAGCTAATGAGACTCTAGTTAGTGCTAATACAGGAGCAGATGGCTTATATATTTTGAGGTCAGGACGTGCTGAGTCTTATTATAGCAGTTTATTACCTGGAACAGTCATTAATCAGGAAGCCCTGCTTCTGAATCAGTTAGTCTCTCAAACTATTATTACTCTTAGTGATTGTGAGTTATGGTGGTTGGATAAAAACAGTTTTACAGAGTTAGTAACCCAATATCCCCAAATAAATCAAGCCTTTTCTCAACAATTACTCACGGAAATAAACGAATTATCTAATCAATTAATCTTTACTCAAGAGCGTTCGCTGATTTTACGTCCTTATCTAGTTACTAAAGCTAAACGAGGTATCATCGGGAGAAGTCGCTACGCACAAAGATTACGTCAACAAATCAAAGAAGTCGCCAAAACTAGAGAATCTGTACTTATTTTTGGCGAACCAGGTTTAGAAAAAGACAATATAGCTGCTTTAATCCACTTTGGTTCACCTTTACGACGAGAAACCATTATCAAGGTTAATTGTAACACTATCCAAGCTAGTGGAGCAGAATTATTTGGCAGAGCAGGTGGTAAACCAGGTTTAATCGAAGCAACGGGTTTAGGTACAATTGTCTTTAACAATATTCAGGAATTACCCACCGAATTACTCCAACCCCTAGCTAACCTAATCCAACAAGGAGTATATACTCCTGTGGTTAATAGTGAGCAACCATCTCCTACACCCCTAAAGTCTCAAGCCAGAATTATCTTAATTTCGGAAAAAACTATCCCCTCTATTGATTCTTTAGTAGCTAAAACCATCAAAGTTCCCCCCTTAAGGGTTAGAAAAGCTGATTTAGAAGATACGGTTAATTACTACAGTACTTTAATTTCCCGAGCTAAAGGTAGAGAGCAACCCGAGATTACTCCAGAGGCTTTACGACGGTTACAAGGTTATGATTTTCCTAATAATATACGAGAATTACATAACCTGGTAGATAGAGCAATGGTACAGTTAGGACAAGGTAATTTACTCACCGAAGAGATTATCTGGCCCTCTCAAAGCAAGAAAAAGCAATTTCGTTGGAATCTGTTAAACGCTTATCCCCAATTACGCCATTTTTTACGTAGTGATTGGTGGCCCACTCGCATTAACTATGGTTTTACCCTAGGAGTTTTTGCTTTTATTGTGGTTATTTTATTTATAGGTCCACAAACTAGAGACAGTAATTTTGCTTTAAACTTATTTTGGGCTTGGTGGTGGCCCTTGATTTTAGTGGGATTTCCTTTTGTCGGTCGTCTGTGGTGTGCGGTTTGTCCTTTTATGATTTATGGAGAAGTAACCCAAAAACTTTCTCTGTGGTTGTTTCCTCGTCAACTCAAAACTTGGCCCAAACAAAAGGCTGAAAAATACGGTGGTTGGTTTCTCTTTGGTTTGTTTACCCTGATTTATCTTTGGGAAGAGTTATGGGATTTACCTAATACCGCTTATTTGTCTGCTTGTTTACTGTTGTTAATCACCGCAGGTGCGATGATTTTCTCAGCTATTTTTGAACGTCGTTTCTGGTGTCGTTATCTTTGTCCCATTGGCGGTATGAATGGTTTATTTGCTAAATTAGCCATAACAGAATTACGTGCGCAACAAGGAATATGCTCAGCGGAATGCACCACCTATCAATGTTATAAGGGTGGTCCACAAAAAGGAGAAGGTTTAGCTACTCTCGGATGTCCTCTCTATTCTCATCCTGCACAATTAGAGGATAACCGCGATTGTGTACTCTGTATGACTTGTTTAAAGGCTTGTCCCCATCGTTCGGTAGAATTGAATTTACGTCCTCCTGGAATAGAGTTATGGACAACTCATACCCCAAGAGTTTATGAGGTAGCTTTATTATTTCTCTTACTCAATGGCGTATTTTTACACCAGTTACCTAAGTTATTGGCTTGGTTAAACTTAAACCTGTCTTTAGATGATTTTACTATACATGGTTGCTTGGCGATCGCCGCGTTAACTCTTCCCCTGTTAATACCTGTGGTTGGTTATCTCAATATCCGTCTAATCAGTAACTCTATTATTAAGCTTAAACCTCGTAGTTTTGTGGAGTTAGCCTATGGTTATCTTCCCTTAGTTTTAGCTGCTAATTTAGCCTACTATTTACCTCTGGGTTTAACCGAAGCAGGACAAATTCTCCCCATTACGATGACTACTTTTGGTGTGAATATAACGGGTTTACCTATCTTAGTGGCTCATCCTGCGGTAATTGCTTTTTTACAAGGAGTAACTCTGCTACTAGGGTTTATCCTCACTATCGTTTTAACGCAAAAAATAGCTAAACAACCCTTAACTCTGTTATTACCCCAGCATTTGAGTTGTTTATTTTTAACCGTTGCTTTCTGGTGTTTGCATTAATTCAGCGACAAAACACTATAATTGCCGAAGATTTTTAAAACACCTGTATTCTCTTGCAACTCATCTAAGGCTGATTGGACATTACTATCAGTCAAACAACCCTCTAAGTCAATATGAAATAAATATTCACCCAAAGTTCTTTTAGTAGGACGAGATTCAATCCGACTCATGTTAATCTTACGACTAGCTAAACTAGAGAGAGGATTAACTAAACTACCAGGTATATTAGCTGGTACACTAAAGGCTAAAGAAATATGACTTCCCCTGGACTGTTGCTTTTCTAACCCTACCACCCAAAAACGTGTACAGTTATCAGGATAGTCATTAATATTCATCCCTAGTATAGGTATATTGTATAACCTCGCAGCTCGTTGAGAAGCGATCGCTCCTGCTGTAGTTTCTTTCCGTAAATGACCTAATGCTTCTGTGGTAGAATTGGTGGGGATTAGTTCTACTTGGGGTAGATGTTTGTCTAACCATCTTTGACATTGTCCTAAAGCTTGAGGGTGAGAGTAAACCGTTTTTAGTTTATCTAAGTCGGGATTATGGGAAACTAAGGTATGGCTAATTGGTAAAATTAAGGCTTGTTGAATTTGTAAACCTTCTAATTCCCATAACAAATCTAGGGTAATCGCTACACTTCCTTGAATAGAGTTTTCGACGGGAACTACTGCTAGTTTAGCTTCTCTATCCACTACCGCTTGTAAAGTTTTTAAGATATTAGCATAGGGGACTAATTGATAATCTTCGGTTGTTTGTTGTTCTAACCAGGTTTGATATCCTATGGTAGCAGTTTCTGTGTATGTTCCTTGTGGTCCTAGATAAGCGATCGTCTTAGTCATTGTAAATTTTTGTCAGCAAGTTTTAAGTTGATTGTCAAAACAGTCTAATCTTGATAGTCAAGTCTTTACACTTTGAATAAATGTAAAGTAATATTAAGATAGAAGTTAAAAAAATATTAAGAACATGGAGATTGAATTTAGGGCTACAGAAACCGTAGAAATCAAGGTACAACAACAAGAGATACCAATTCAACACTACCTCCGTCAACCCCAAAGACTCGTAAAAGCGATCGCCAACCCCAATCTGATGGAACAACTCTCAGAAGAAAGATTCCGTCTGAAAATGCGTCCTCTCAATTTCCTAGATATCTACCATTTCCAACCTACAGTGTTGTTAAGGGTTACCCCAGATACCAAAGGTAATGTTTACCTCAAGTCAGAAGATTGCGAGATTAGGGGAATTGAATATATCAATAGTCGCTTTTCTCTGTATGTTAGCGGAAAACTATCCCCCATAGAACAAAATGGTCAAACCTATTTAAGAGGGAAAGCTAATCTAGAGGTAAAAGTTGCACTACCTCCACCCCTATGGTTAACTCCTAAACCCTTGTTAGAGATAACGGGTAATGGACTACTTAAAAGCGTTTTATTACGTATCAAACAAAGAATATTATCTCATCTAGTCCAAGATTATCTCATTTGGGCAGAAAGTAACCAACAAGAATTAATAACCCTTCGGGAGTCTTCAGAAAACTTATTAGCTTAATTAATTTATTGTGAGTTACCCTAAAATTAGCATAAAGGAATCGCAATTAGTCGAAATCGTAGGGGGGGGGGTTAGCGACAGCGTAACCCACCTAATTAATCATCAAGATGGTGCGTTCGCTAATAGGTTGTCATCTACAATTCACAAGAGTTTCTAGGAACGCACCCTACGGGCTAATGACTAATTTGATGTAGTTCGTCTCTGGGAAGTCCCCTCAGAACAGTTCTGGGAATCATCTGGCTTGTTACCATTTGCCGTACTATCTCAAACAGACCAAGCAGAATAAAGTAATATTACAGCTAGTACGGCAATACTGGCAGGATTAGTTTTAGATAAAATCTTAATAAATAGAGTATTGAAGCAAGAAATCATGAAAGAATCAGTAATTTATCAAGAAATACAAGCTGAAGCCGAAGCAAGAGGGAAACAAGAAGGAAAAAAGAGTCGGTATAATTCCTCAAGATATAACTGAGAGAATTAGTAATTTATCGGTAGAAGAATTAGAAAACTTGGGAGAAGCTTTACTTGATTTTCAAAACTTATTAGATTTGGAAAAATGGTTAATTAACACGAAATAATTATATTATATTATTAAAGGAACTTAGTTAAATGTTAACACAAGAACATATCGAAGAATCCAAGTCTAAATTGATGAGATTACAAGGCAATGAAAAATATATATTTATTAGTATAAAAACTTACTTAAAAAAGAAAGACGATGTTGAGGAGAAACTCCATACTCTTGTAAAGCTAAACGATGTTTAATAGTACCATAACCCTTATTATTAGCTAAATCATACATGGGATAATGTTGTGACCAACGGATTATCAAATCATCTCGCCATACCTTAGCGATAATGCTAGCTGCTGCGATAACTGGTGAGAGTTGATCACCTCTAATCATAGTTTCTTGGGGTAGATTAAGATTAGGAATTGTGTACCTACCATCAACTAAGCATAATTGAGGTTGTACAGGTAACTTTAACACAGCTCGACCCATAGCTACTAAAGAAGCTTGTAGAATATTTATCTGTTCGATTTCTGCTACAGTAGCGTAACCAATTCCTACTCCTCTGACTATTTCTTTGATTTGAGTCGCTAAACGAATACGTTTAGGTGGGTAAATCTTTTTACTATCTTTTACCCCTAAAGCTATCAAACTTGGTATATCCTCACTAGGAATTGCTATAGCTGCTGCTACCACAGGACCAAATAAACAACCTCGTCCTACTTCATCGACTCCCGCTATTAACTGATCAGAAGGTAACAAAAGCTTAACATTATTCTCTTAAATCCTCGAGGTCTAATCTTAGCAGATAAGCGAGAATTTTGCACTATGTCCACCTCGAAACTAGATAAACTAATTAACCCAGAAATTAAAGATGACCTTAGCATAAGAGTAATGTACTGTGGATTGACGAGAAGTTCTAGTATCTAACCAGTTAAAACCAGTGGAACGTCCTTTAATTTGATTTTGATTATAAAGGCTAAAAATGCACAAAATAAAATTAAAGCAAGTTGTATATGTTTTGTAGAGAATTAGAGGCGCAAATATTGCGCCCTTAAACTGAGCTTAGCTAACTACGGGAAAGATAAAATTGTCGATAACATAGTTAATTAGTGAACTAACGATCGCCAAACTAAAAGCACCTAAAATCGCACTGAGTATCCCCATTCTTAATCTAAACCCTCGTACTAACCAAGCAGCTATACCAAAAGCGATAATATTAAAGAACCAACTAAATAACCCAAAGGTAATAAAGTTAAAGGGAAAAGCGATGATCCCGATAATCCCATTCACTAAACCAAACACGATAGCAGAGATTAAAGCTTTAGGGAAACTATCGATTTCTACACCAAAAGGTAAGAGGGAAACAAGATACAAAGCAACTGCTGTCACTAACCAGAAGATCACTAGGGAAATGATGCTATTCATAGAATTGACTCTTTAGAATTCAGTTTAAATTTACTATACATTAAATCTAAATAACATGACGTCACCTTCTTTGACTACATACTCTTTGCCTTCACTACGCACTAAACCTTTTTCTTTAGCTGCATTCATACTCCCTGAATTAACTAAATCTTCAAAAGCAACGGTTTCAGCGCGAATAAAACCCCGTTCAAAGTCTGTGTGAATCACTCCTGCTGCAGCTGGTGCTTTCATACCCTCTATAATAGTCCAAGCTCGGGTTTCTGTTGGTCCTGTGGTTAAATAAGTACGTAAACCTAATAGTTTATAAGTAGCTTTAATTAAAGATTTTAATCCCCCTTCAGTCACGTTAAGAGACTCTAGAAAATCTTTTCTCTCCTCTGCTGATAACTCTACTAATTCTGATTCTACTTGAGCAGAAACTATCACTACTTCAGCGTTTTCTTGACTTGCTACTTGACGTACAGATTCTACCCATTGATTACCTGTAGCTAAGTCTTCTTCTGAGACGTTAGCAGCATAAATAATCGGTTTTTGTGTTAGTAATCCTAGGGGTTTGATTAATTCTATTTCTGTTTCCCCTAAGTTAAGATTACGTACCGATTTACCCTCATCTAAGGCTATTTTAATCTCTTCTAAGACTGCAACTTCTGCTTGCACTTCTTTACTCGTTCTCGCTTGTTTACGCGCCCTTTCCAGGCGTTTTTCTACTTGAGTATAATCGGCTAAAGCTAATTCTAGGTTAATTACTTCAATATCTCGCACTGGATCTACTGAACCAGAAACGTGGATAATATCATCATCGTCAAAACAACGCACAACGTGAACGATCGCATCTACTTCCCTGATATTGGCTAAAAATTGGTTACCCAATCCTTCCCCTTTACTCGCACCTTTGACTAAACCCGCGATATCCACAAATTCCATACGGGTTGGCACTATTTTCTCAGAAGCAGAAATCTTGGCTAAAACCTCTAGACGTTCATCAGGTACAGACACTACCCCTACATTAGGTTCGATTGTACAAAAAGGAAAATTAGCCGCCTCTGCTTTAGCATTAGCTACTAAGGCGTTAAATAGTGTAGATTTACCAACGTTAGGGAGTCCAACAATTCCAGCTCTAAGCATAATAATAAGATTTATGGTAATAAAAAATCAACTCAAAACACCCATTATAGAACAGTTGGGCATTCTCAGTACTCAGCCTGATGCTGCTTTCTACGCTCCAGGACATAAACGGGGTCAAGGTATTAATCCTCTTTTAGCCGATTTACTAGGTCATCAAGTTTTTAAAGCTGATTTACCCGAATTACCCGAACTAGATAACTTATTTGCACCTACAGGAGTCATCGCCGAAGCCCAATCTCTCGCTGCTGCTGCTTTTGGTGCTAGTCAGACTTGGTTTCTGGTTAATGGCTCAACCTGTGGCATAATTGCTGCAATTCTGGCTACTTGCCAAGAGGGAGACAAGATTATCTTACCACGCAATAGCCATCGTTCGGTAATCTCAGGCTTAATTCTCTCTGGGGCTATGCCTATTTTTATCCAACCCGAATATAACCCCCAATGGGATTTAGTCTCTAGTATCACTCCTGAAGCGATCGCTTCTACCCTGGCTCAACATCCTGACGCTAAAGCAGTAATGGTGGTTTATCCCACTTATCAGGGTATCTGTACTGATTTAGCCTCTATTGTCCAAATTACTCACAGTTATAACATTCCCTTGCTTGTAGATGAAGCCCACGGCGCCCATTTGCACTTTCATCCTGATTTACCACCCTCAGCTATGAGTAGGGGCGCTGATTTAAGCGTTCAATCCGCCCATAAAACCCTTGGTGCTCTCTCTCAAGCTTCTTTATTGCATCTACAGGGTAACCGCATTAATGCTGATGCTCTTAATCAAGCTCTCGGTTTAGTGCAATCTACTAGCCCTAGTTATCTCTTACTCGCTTCCTTGGATGCTGCTAGACAACAAATGGCTATACAGGGAGAACAACTTTTAACTCACACTCTCCACCTAACCCAATTAGCTAAAAATGACCTTAATAAATTATCTCGTCTCAATATCCTCACTCAGGAGTATTTATCTTCACATTATCAACTTGATTCTACTCGTTTAACCGTTTTGCTCCCTGATTCACCCCTCTCTGGTTATGAAGCTGACACTATACTACGAAATCAGTATAACGTAACTCCAGAGCTCCCTTTAAAAAAATCTCTCACCTTCATTTTTAGTATAGGCAATACACAGACAGATATACATGCTCTAACCCTTGGTTTACAAAGACTCGAACAAAATTTACCTCAAAAAAGTCAAGATGAACCCAGGTTACCTTATTCATTTCCCATTCTAACACAGTCTAAAACCCCCAGAGCAGCTTTTTTTGCACATAAAAGAGTACAGCCTCTAACCGAGTCTGTGGGAGAGATTAGCGCAGAATTAATATGTCCGTATCCCCCAGGAATACCAATTCTGCTTCCAGGAGAAAAAATTACTAGTGAAGCGATCTCTTATTTGTTAGAAGTGAAAAAAAATGGAGCAATAATTACGGGTTGTCAAGATGAAAGTTTAGAACAAATAACTACTGTAATTTAGATCTTATATCAAGTTCGGATGAATACTTACGATAAAAGTGAGATAAGGCAACAGGCAACAGGCAAGAGAAAAAGATGAAGATCCCAAGGAAAAACTTTATTATAATTAATTAAACGGACATGATATAGCAGTACAAGCTAAGGTGTTTGACATTTTCAAATTATGAAACCCATTACTAGTCTGACTTTTGCCTGAGTGCCTTTTGCCTGAGTGCCTATTCAAGTAGCGCTATATTACCTCTGGAGTTAGGTATTATTCCGAATTAAGAATTACGACTCTTCCCCATCTCCCCCTCTCCCCCATCTCTTGCATGAGTACCCATTCCCTGCTATACTTAAGTTTAGTGGGCACGTAGCTCAGGGGATAGAGCACTAGATTCCGGTTCTAGGTGTCGCAGGTTCGATTCCTGCCGTGCTCGTTTTAAGTGATTTTGCCTCGCCACGATGAAAATATTAATGATTTCTTCTACTTTTCCTTATCCCCCTACTAAAGGAGGTACGCAGAATAGAACCTTTAATTTATTAAAATATATCGCTCAAAATCATCAGGTTACTCTCATTACGCAAGTTGCTAAGACAGTCACTGAAATAGATATTAAAAATTTGCGGGAATACGTCCATGATTTACAAGTTTTCTTACCCAATCAACCTGTAACTAATTATCCTTGGAGTAAGATTAATCGCTTGATCAAAGCTTGGTATCAGGGAATTCCTCCTCATGTTAAATCTCTCTATAATCCCCATATTCAAGATTGGTTAGATCAGGCTATTTTCCAGCAGAAGTTTGAACTAATTACCTGTGAACATAGTGTTAATGAAATTTATATTCGCCCTGAGTGGAAACAACAACTAAAAACCCTAATTAATATTCATAGTTCTGTCTTTAAAACCTGTCAAAATGGTTTAGTCACTAAAACCTCTGAATATCCTTGGCGCGATCGCCTTTATTTACCCCTATTACGTCGTTATGAACAACAAATCTTAACTAAATTTAGTCAGATTATCGTTACCACTGACGAAGATGCAGAACAAATGAGTTTATTTGCCCCTACTACCCCTATTACCATTGTTCCCAATGGAGTAGATTTGAGCTTATTTCCTTACCGTAATCGTGATCCAGGAGGCTATAACCTCATTTTTGTGGGAGGATTAGACTATCTAGTCAATATCGATGCTGTGTGTTTTTTTGCCCGGGAAATTTTACCTTTATTACAGCAGGATTTTCCCGCAACTAGTTTAACCATCGTTGGCGCTAATCCTACTCCCGAGGTAATCGCTTTAACTCAACAATCTCCAGGAATCACCGTTACTGGTAGAGTTCCTAGTGTGGTAGAATACCTCCATCAAGCTACCGTAGCTATAGCCCCTCTGCGTAGTGGTTTTGGTATGAAGATTAAAACTCTAGAATATATGGCAGCGGGCACACCAGTAGTAGGAAGCGATCGCGGTTTGGAAGGACTTAAAGTAGAACAGCCTTTACTAGCTTTACGAGCTAATACTATCTCAGAATATGTCACTAGTATAAATAAGCTTTTTACAGATGAGCAACTCAGAGCTACACTATCTGTTAACGCACGTCGAATGATTGAAGCAGACTACACTTGGGAGAGTTTAGCTGCTCAATATCAACGTATCTTAGATTTATAATGGAGCCGAGCAGAGTCGAACTGCTGTCCAAATTGGGTATTTACTTGACGTTCATTCACAGGTTTAGCCCTTCTAATCCTCAGAGCAGGAAACGCTACTTGTTCCTAGCGATGGGAGTCTCTGGTAAAGTCTTTACCGAACTAGTCAACCAGAGGTAACTAGTGGGTGCATCCGTTGGGGTTTGTCCGTAGCCCTTAACGGAGTCAGACTACGAACGCTCGAACCGATTAGAGGTTATTAAGCAACAGCTGCTGCTTTACGAGCAAAAGGTACGATGTTATTCGCAGTTACGTTTTGTTTGAGTCTTTTATTTACGAGAGACAACTCCCTCTCGACCTGCATCACGGTTCAGCTTTCGCCAACCTGTCGATACCGTTACGGCCCCTTGAGCCTATTCTTATTATATACACAATTTTTTAGTAATGTCAACAAGTAATGTAACAAATTATTGCCTTGGTAATCGCCATCGCCCTAAACTAAAGAAATGACTTGTTAAAATGCAAATAATATGTTTCCGATTAATCGTCCTCGTCGTTTGCGTCAACATCCTCAACTACGTCGGATGGTGCGCGAAACCGTAGTTACCACCAATGACTTAGTTTACCCTTTGTTTGCTGTTCCAGGAGAAGGAGTAGCCAAAGAAGTCAAATCAATGCCAGGAGTTTACCAACTTTCTGTAGATAAAATCGTCACCGAAGCTCAGGAAGTATATGACCTAGGTATTCCTGCTGTTATCTTATTTGGCATACCCGAAGTCAAAGACACAGAAGCCCAAGGAGCGTGGCACGATCATGGTATAGTGCAAAAAGCAGCCACAGCCATTAAAGAAGTGATTCCCGATTTAATCGTGATAGCCGATACCTGTTTATGCGAATATACACCCCACGGTCATTGTGGTTATCTTGAAGTTGGCGATTTAACTGGTAGAGTCCTCAACGATCCTACCCTAGAACTGTTGAAAAAAACCGCAGTTTCTCAAGCTCGCGCGGGAGCTGATATTATTGCGCCTTCGGGAATGATGGATGGTTTTGTAACCACAATTCGTACAGCTTTAGATGAAGCAGGTTTCACTGAGACACCTATTCTCTCTTATGCAGCTAAATACTCCTCTGCTTACTATGGACCATTTCGAGACGCAGCAGAATCCTCCCCCCAATTCGGCGATCGCCGCACCTATCAAATGGATCCTGCTAATGGGCGAGAAGCACTCAAAGAAGTAGAATTAGACATCAGCGAAGGTGCAGATATGTTAATGGTTAAACCCGCCTTAGCTTATCTAGACATCATCTGGAGAGTCAAAGAAATAACCAACCTTCCCGTAGCAGCCTACAACGTCTCAGGTGAATATTCCCTGATTAAAGCAGCAGCGCTCAATGGTTGGGTTGACGAAAAAGCCATTACCCTAGAAACCCTAACCAGCTTTAAACGCGCGGGAGCTGATTTAATCCTCACCTACCACGCTAAAGACGCAGCCAGATGGCTATCTTAATCACCTAAGCTAGAAATTCTCCTAACTCTTGTAATTTCAGCCAAGCTGCACCACTACTGAGTACCTCTTGTGCTTTAGTTAACCCCTGTAGATAATCTCCAGGGGGAAACATTCCCCCGACAATCAAAGCTAAAGCAGCATTAATCGCTACAGCGTCTGTTTGTGCGGGAGTACCCTTACCCAGGAGTACATTTTGTAAAATAGTAGCATTTTCTGGAACATCTCCTCCTTTGAGTGCGGTTAAAGGTTGAGGAGTTATACCCAAATCTAGGGGATTGACTACCTCTAATTTAACTTCACCATCAGCTAAAATAGCTAAATCAGTAGGCGCACCTAAACCCACTTCGTCTAATTTTTCTCTGCCATGAAGCACAATTGCTCTTGGTATCCCCAAAAGTTGTAAAGCACCCGCCATACTCTCTAAAAACTGTGGATCATAAACACCAATTATTTGACCATTAGGTTGTAGGGGATTCACCAAAGGTCCTAATAAATTAAACACCGTGCGCACTTTTAAAGTTTTACGTAGAGGTGCAACGCTTTTTAAAGCCGGATGCCATCCAGGAGCAAACAAAAAAGTAATCCCCACCTCTGTTAAAGCTGCTTCTACTCGCTCTCCAGGTGCGGTTAAATTAACCCCTAAATATTCTAAAACATCTGCTGAGCCTACCTTACTAGAAGCTGAGCGATTACCGTGTTTAGCTACCTTAATTCCGCTAGCTGCTACCACAAAAGCTACCGCGGTAGAGATATTAAAGGTTGATGCTCCATCTCCTCCTGTACCACAGGTATCAATCACAGGCTCATTATGACTAATTACTCTAGCTTGTACCGATTGTTTTTGCAAGACTCTAGCCATACCCGCTAACTCTGAAGCTGAAAAACCCTTAGCGTTGAGAGCTGCTAAAATAGCTCCTGATAAGACATCGGGAATCTCAGCTTTTAACCACCCATCCATCAATTGAGCTGCTTGAGTTTCTGCTAGGGATTGTTTTGCTAAAATCTGTTGGAGAAAATTGGACCAGTCGATTTCCATATTAATTACAATTGCCAATGTTCAAAGTTCACTATACATTAAGAAAGAATAATAATAAAAAAGATTAAGATACCGCCAATGAGTATGGTTAAATATACAGAACAACCCGTCAAAGTCGTTAAACTTGCTCAAGAAGATCGTTACGAAATAGAACGTCTTGCTGAAAAACAACGACAAGAACAACGGATGCGGGATGTTACCCTGATTCTAGAGAATCTCTTTACTCGGGAAGAAGCCACAGTCAAATTAATTCTCGAATGTCTCTATGACGTCGGATCTGCTAATCTGATTAATAAAAAAGTCCCTTTTCGTCCCCTTAATCGTCTCGCTAAAGCGATCGCCACTATGACTAAACCCGCTTTTCGCTTCTGGGGTTATCGTTGGTTTAAAAATAATTGTCCAGAATTGATCACCGATTGGTTACAATCAAAAGTGACTTTTTAAGCAAATCTGATTATGTCCATCACAAGTAAAATATCAAGACTGCTGATTTTAGGTTTATTATTGCTAGGATTAGGAGTGAGTGCTACTCCTAGTTTAGCTATAGATAAATTACCCGATAATTTAAAATTTGATAATCTCGATCTTCGGGGTCAAGATTTTACTAACCAAAATTTACAAACCGCAGAATTTGCTAAAGTAAAACTTCAAGGCTCTAATTTCCGCAACGCTAATTTAATCGGAGTAGTTTTTAATAGTGTTACTCTGAATGAAGCTAATCTTCAAGGTGTAGATTTTAGCCAAGGAATCGCTTATTTAACTAGTTTTGATAACGCTGATTTAAGCGACGCCATTTTGGTAGAAGCTTTATTATTACGTTCTACCTTTAAAAATGCCAACATTACGGGTGCTGATTTTAGTTATGCTGTTTTAGATAGTGAACAAATCGATAAACTCTGTGCTTACGCTTCCGGTATTAATAGTCAAACTGGTGTAGATACTCGTCAATCTCTCGGTTGTACTAAAAAATAGTCACTCTCAAACTATCAACAGTTGTGTTACGCTATGCTAACACAACCTACGCTGTCAATCTAACCACCTCTCCACAATACGGTCAATTTCTTCTTCTTGATCCATTCTTACTATGATTACATTTAAATCATGGACTTTATTACTTTCTATCGGTAAAGCAAAACCATAATTTTCTCTAGCTAAAGGAAAGTTGGCTAAAGTAAAATTTAAATCGGGATTTTGCGTTAAATAATATCTAATTGCGGGAGCATCAAAAATAACTCCTTTTACTTTTCCTTGTACTAATAATTCTATCGCTTCGTGTAAATTTTCAGCTTTGACTAATTTAGCTTGATAATAATCACCCCATTGGGCACTTGTTGTACCTTCGACAACAGCAATTCTTTGACCAAATAAATCCCCTGGGTTGTTAAATTCTGAGGTAGTTTGTTGGGATAAGGCAATAGTTAAAGCAGTAGCTAAACCGGCGGTTAAAGAAGAAGCGGTTACCATACTAATCAACATCCAAGCTGAGGCGATAAATTTACCAGTTTTAGTAATAGGTGCTTTATCACCGTAACCTACAGTAGTTAAAGTTACTAAAGCAAACCACATACCACTACTAACACCAGGAAGATATTTTTCAGGAAACTGTATAGGATTACGACGTTTTTCCGCTAGCCATAAAAGATTACCTACCCCAAATAACAAGAGAATTAAAACAGCAATAGAAGAAATAAAAGCTATCCGAAAAAATGGTCTAACTAGATTCCAGACAGTAGCTTCAGTAGGAACTAATAAACCTATCTCACTAGCATAATAAGGCTGGGTAAATTGGACAACTTTTAATCTTTCTTCGGTGATACTTAGCGGACCGATTAGAATATCTAAATCACCACGGATTAAAGCTTCTATACCTGCTCTAACATTAGGTTGGGGAATTAACTCATAATCGAGGTTTTCTGCCGTAGCGATTTCAGACCAAATATCTACGCTAATACCTTCGGGAATGTGGTGCTCTTGATTAAATATAAAAGGGGGAGATCCCGCTGTACCTACCCTGATTTTTCTAGCTTGGACTTCAATAGGGTTAACCACCAATAGGGTTACTAATGTAATTAAACTTATTTTGAGCTGACGATGATTTAGCATAGAGAAATAAATCAAGATTAATCTTAATAGCTATGTTAGGCAAATTTCAAACTAGTCAACTACGTATAGAAGTAAACGCTTCTAGTCAACTGATTCGAGATTATCTCATCCATCCGAGAAAATTACGGGAGTGGTTTTGGTTTGCTGGTTTTTCTGCGGGATTACCAGAGACATTTACTCCAGGATTGAATTTTACGACTAATTTAGGCTTGATTAAGGTAGGTTATGAGGTTGAGACTGTCGGTAACAACTCTTTACGGTTTTTATTGTACCAGGGTATCGATGGTTATCACGAATGGTTATGGGGGGATGGTTGGTTACAGTCTTGTGTAGAGGGAGTCTCTTTATTACCCTTAAATTTGGGTCAAACCTTAACATTATTGAGTTTTAAAGATTTTCTTCAAGCTAAGACTCACTCAGAAGAGCGATCGCCCCTCTGAGCCAATCTTCTACTTGAGGATTTTGATTGAGTTGACTGTCTTGAGTTAATTTCAAGATAGTTGTCTCGATTTCAACTTCAGTATAACCTAGAGTTAATAGTGTTAGTTCTAGGTCTTCGATAATTGCTAGGGTATCTGTTGTCTGTATCGGGAGAGAAGCAATTGTCACGGATTTATACCATTGTTTAAGCTTGCTTTTTAATTCTAGAGAGAGTCTAGCTGCAGTTTTTGCACCTATTCCTGGAGTTTTGGTTAAAACTTGACTATTACCAGTAATAATAGCTGTTACTAATGTTTCTAATCCTAAAGTATCGATCAGGGTTAAAGCTGATTGTGCACCAATTCCAGTTACACTGATAAGCTGACGAAATAAGTCTCTTTCAGGGAGGGAAATAAAACCATAGAGTATTCCTTGATCTTCCCTGAGTTGATAATGAGTAAAAATTTGTACATTATGCTCAGGGTGATTATGATAGTTTTTTGCTAAACTAGGGGTAACCTGAATTTCATAACCAATACCATTTACTTCTAGAATTAGCATAACTCGATTATTGCTAGTTCTAGTAATGGAGACAATTTGACCTTTGAGATAACTAAACATTGTTAATTTGAGGGAAAAGGGAATAGGGAAATGAAGAATGCGCGAATGAGGCAAAAGGGAAAAGGCACTCACGCACAATAAAGTATAATATATAGGAATAATAATACCTAACACCTATTAAATACGGTTAGCGTCTTTGAGTTGAAGATAGCGATCGACTAATTCTGTCTTAATTTGATTAGCACAAGCATCGAGGACGAATACTCCTTTCTGTTTTAAGATATTAATAGCTAATTGACGTTCTTTTAATAAATTTAAAGCTACTGCCTGAGTATAGGCTTCAGTTAGGTTTTCTGTCGATTTTTGGGCAATTATATCAATAATTGGGTCTTTAATCGCTACACAAAAGGGTAAATAACGACTACTCAGACTAATCATGGTATGTAAAAGTTCACCAGATGCGGTAACGTCTATCCAATCGGTTAAGATAACAACTAATGCTCTACGTGTTTGTTGTTTTAATAGTTGAGATATAGTCCCTGTATAGTCAGATTCTAATAAAACTGGTTGGATACGGGAAAGAGATTCAATCAGAATAGATAGTTGTTGTTGGTTACGACTCGGAGGTATCCAGGTGACTACTTGACGATCGAAGACACCTACTCCCACGCGATCGCCTCTATGTAAACCAGCTAAAGCTAGAGATAAGGTAGCGTTTAACCCCCAATCAAATCGTGTCATTCCCTCTATTTGTGCTGTCATTAGTCTCCCTCTATCTAGTAAGATAATTAGGGTTTGTTCTTGTTCTGGTTCGAGTATTTTAACGATGGGAACACTACGTCTAGCTGTAGCTTTGTGGTCAATTAAACGACTATCATCACCTTGAGAATATTCTCTTAACTCAGCAAAGTCTGTACCCCTTCCTAAGCGTTTAGCTTGACGCATCGTTCCACTGTTTTGTCTAGTTAATTTAATCGTTAATTCCCTTAAACCAATTAAATCAGGATACACCAGTAGGGGACGTTTAGCCAGAATTGGGAAATCCCTCCACATTAAACCCCACGGACTTAATTGTCTGATTTGGATATTTTCTAAATAAAATTCACCCCGACGTAAAGGATGAATAGTGTAAATTAGTTCTTGACTTTGAGAGGGCTCTAATTCTAGTTGAAACTCAGTAATATTAACCTGAAACTCTCTAGGATAACCGTCACTAATCTGGATTTGTTCCTTTCTTGGGCTTTTTGATTCTACAGTTAGAGTAATTGGGTTATCTCGACCAATGGATAAATGTTCCGGAGTATTTCTGATAACGTTAAGATCGCTTTTTTTGGTTCTCCAACCATCGACGATCGCTATTAATAAAATTATTGCATCTAACCCTAACATCACCCCTAGACTCGTTTGAGGACCAATTAAACCCCTTAACCCGAGGGAAATGATGCTGATTACCCCTAATAATAAATAGAGACGTTGTGCTGGTATTAACATAGTAATCTGCTTAAAATCCCCTACCCTAGGATTTCTTATTTAACTAAGATTGATTAGAATACATAGACAGTTTACTCTAGGAGTAATTTACTTAATGTCATTGTCTTCTCTTGAACTAGAATCTCTACCTCTCCAACGTCCTTTATTACTTGTTGGTCATGGGACTAAAAATACAGGGGGACGCCAAGCGTTTCTAGACTTTGCTAGAGTCTATCATGAACTCGACGATTCTAGACCTGTTATTCCTTGTTTTCTAGAATTAACTAGTCCGACGATCGCTGATGGTGTCGCTGAATGTCTAGCTCAAGGATATACGGAAATCTCTGTTTTACCTATTCTTTTGTTTGCTGCTAGACATAACAAGTTTGACGTTACTAATGAATTAGATCGAACTCGTGGGGATCATCCCGAACTTAAATTTCATTATGGCCGTCATTTCGGTATTACTCCAGAAATTATTAAGTTATGGCAAGAACGTTTAGCCCAACTAGATTTACCAGAACATAATCCCCAACAGATTCCGCGCTCAGAAACCGTATTACTTTTTGTGGGAAGAGGTTCGAGTGATCCCGATGCTAATGGGGATGTCTATAAATTAGCTAGAATTATCTGGGAAGGAAGTAATTACCAAAACGTAGAAGTTTGCTTTATCGGTATTACTCATCCTCGCTTAGAAGTAGGTTTTCAACGCGCGCGTCTCTATCAACCTCGACGTATTATCGTTTTACCCTATTTTCTCTTTACAGGTGTCTTGGTTGAGAAAATTTTCGCTATCTCTAACCAACAACAGCAACAATATCCCGATACCGTAATTGATTGTCTTCCTGAAATGGGGATTGAACCTCCCTTACTAAAGATTTTACGCGATCGCGAGATAGAAACCCAACTCGGACAAGTGCAAATGAACTGTGAAATGTGTAAATTCCGTCTCAGTGCGATTAGTAACCATAATCATCACCACCATCATGATCATCATCATGGTCACAGTCACGATCATCCCGCGGTTGATCCCTACGCTAATTTAGCAGATTACCATCAGAAAATCTGGCAAGCACCGTGAACTACTCCTAGCTGCCTGAGCTAGTCGCTTCTGACTTCATTGGGGAGTGCATAAAGTTGACACTCTCCCGCTAAATGCTACCGCATTATAACGGGAGATTCTTGTTTCATTAAGGTTTGTTGTCAGACTTGAGCATTAACCGATTTTAACCCATTTCTGTATTAGTTAAATCCGTATCGGTTAAGATAGTATCCACTAATTTTGCTTCGATTAACTTTGCTTTAGTTAAATTAGCACCAGTTAAATCAGCACCAGTTAAATCAGCAGCGATTAAATTAGCATTATCTAATTGCCCATGGCGAAGATTAGCATAACTAAGATTAGCACCAATCAAATTAGCATTACTCAGATAGATTCCCTGTAAATTAGCTCCGGCAAGATTAATATTTGGAAAATGGCGATCGCCTAAAGCATATCTACGTCGTAACTCTGCTACAGTAGTTAAACTCAATTCTTGTTTTTGCGGTAACCGAAAAGTAAAACTAATCTTATCTGGAGATTGTAATAAAGCTCTCACCTCTTGATAAAGAGGATAATAACCTATACCACTAAGATTGAGCCAAGCTTTACTACGAGTTATGGCTACAAATAACTGATTACGTAATGATAAATTATCTTCTGCTTGAGCAATATGATCCAATCCTACTAAATATATCAAATCAGCCTCATTACCTTTAGCGCGGTGAATACGAGTAATGGTTACCGCACCCTCGCACCAAAACTGATTACCATCAGGAAGATAAATATCAATACCTTGTTGGGTTAAAAATTTAGCGACATAACTTTCTAAACTACTCGCATTAAAAAAATCCCCCAAGATAATTACTAAAATCTGACGACTAGGACGTAATCCCTCTTGTCTGAGATTATGAATAATTTTAGCGGCTAAAGCGGTTAATTCCTGTTGACGATTAGCATAAGTAGCGAACTCAATTAAAGGTTGTTGCCATAATTGGGCTAAAGGATGGGAAGTCTGCTCACAAGTTAGGGTAACTTGATGATTAGGGATCAAATCACCTTCAACTCGATAACCGATCGCCTCCCATTCTGCTAAAGTAGTCATACCTGTAAGCATACCTTGGGGACGTAACCACCCCATAGCCAAACCATAAGCTAAAGTGGTTAGAGGTGGAGGAGTGCGATAACTGCGAGACATTATTGCGGTTTTATTAATCCCACCAGGATAACTTCCCGTCACTAGATGTGCTAATTCTCTACCCAGTAATTCTCCCGCACTCAGTGAATGAAAGCTACCAAGACTTTGTAATTGATCATCAGCCCAAATCAGACGTCGTTGTTGAGGATGTAGGCAATTGACAGGGTGTAAAGCTTGATAAACTAGCCAATAAAAGGGTTGTTTCTGTTGATAATGCCAATGTTGAGAGATTAAATCCTGGGCTTCATCGATAAGAATAGCATCAAAAATAGGAGCAATAGAGGATTGTTGTAAAAGTTGTACACAAGCTTCAGCGAGGGATTCTTGAGGAGACTGATTCTCTGTATCACTTACCCTGAGAGGTTGCACCTTAGCTTGTTGACAAAGAAGTTTATATAAACTCCAAGCGTGGAGTATTTGTAGAGAAGAATTAGGGGAGTAAGCTTGTTGATTAGCACTAAAATAACGTAACCATTGATCCACTTGGTCAATAATCTGGCTATAGAGACTACGGGAAAAGAAGACTAAAGCGATCGCCCATTGGGGGTGTTTGAGGTGCATCAGGGCTGCTTTTTGAGTTAATAAGATAGTTTTACCCGATCCTGGTACACCGCGAATACGTTGAGGTCCCGGGGGTATTTGCTTAGCGATTTGTTCTTGTTGACTATCATAAGTAAAAAAAAGTTTTCTCAGTTTAGCCAGAATTTGACCGCGACTTTCAGGGTGACTTAAAATACGATAATCAGGCTGAGTCAGAACAGGTTTTCCCGCGAGAATAGAGATTAATAATTGCCAGTCCGAGAGATTTAGTTGTTTACCTGTAACTACTGGAGGGATTTTATCGAGATATTCAGGTAGATTATAGCCTAGTTGGAGATGTTCTCGAAAAAGAAGCGGAGGATTGCTAGGGAGTTGAGAGAAACCCTTATCTATCCAGGATTGTTGTGTAACCATGGGTAGAGCAATAATGACTCTAGCTGTGATTTTAGCAGTTAAACTCGGTTCTGCGTTTATATACTGGAGTAAGGCAAAAAGTTGATTTTCTGCTTGTTGATAGGGATTACCCGAATCTGTATAAAAGTCTTGATATTGCCAAAGATGTCCATTAATAGAGTGAATCTGTTCAATTTTGAGGGATTTTACCTCGATAATGACTAAACCGAGACTTAAATCAGCGATGAGAATATCTGGTTCACGGCGAGATTTAGCTGTAAAAATGGGATAGCGCCAGTAAGCTAGACAATTTCTATTTTGCCAAGCCGTTTCTACTCGACGCCAAACAATATATTCTGCTTGGTTTACCTCTGTCTGATTGACTTCGGTAGTGATAAATTGACTCAACGGGAAACTAACCAATCTTTAAGATAATCTAAGATATTAACACCTGTAAAAATAATCGCTGTAACTAAAACAGCAGCTATCACGCAAACCACTAATCCACTCAGACTAATTAAACCATCATCTTCCTGTAGTCCAAAAGCCGTTACAAAAATACCTATAGCAGGTAAAGTATTTGTCCCAGGAATCGGTATCATCATGAAGATAGACATTAGGGCGATCGCCACTCCAATTACTAACCTTCCAGGGAAACTGTTACAAATATAAGCAAAACGAGGACGAGTAATCCCTTCGATTCTCCGCAACCAGGGTAACCCCGCTTTAACGAAGTTTTGGGCTGTTTTTAACTTAACAGAAGCTTTTTTCATCCTTTGGGGTAACCAAGGAATCTTACGCCCCATAATTAACTGTATCGCCAAGAGAAACATTAAAATACCAAAAGGGATAGAATATCCTGGCGCTGGTACAGGTAAAGCCGAGGGTAAAGACAGAATTACTAATAAAAAGCCAAAGACTCTCTCTCCTGCTAATTTTAACAATTCTACTAGGGTTACTTGAGAGTCTCTATCTTCTTGAAAAAAATATCGTTCTAACTCTACAGAAAGTTTAGCCATGATTAATATACAAATCAAAACCCCCCTATTGGGGGGGAAGACTAGATTAGTTATGCAACTAAAATGATAATTAAGTTCCTGAAGTCCAGGAGTTAATATATTCTATCTGTTCTGAAGTCAGACTGTCGATCGCAATTCCCATAGCTTGCAGTTTGAGACGAGCAATTTCTTGGTCTATTTCAGTGGGGATAGAGTAAACACCTGGTTCTAGTTTACCTTTGTTTACTACTAGATATTCAGTTGCTAAAGCTTGGTTAGCAAAACTCATATCCATAACCGCGCTAGGATGACCTTCAGCCGCGGCGAGGTTAATTAAACGTCCTTCCCCTAAGACGATCACGGATTTACCACTCTTGAGACGGTATTCTTGGGTGAAGTTGCGTACTTCTTTGACTTCCGTTGCTTTTTCCCCGAGGGATTTGAGGTCGATTTCGATATCAAAGTGACCAGAGTTACAAACCATGGCGCCGTCTTTCATAATATCAAAGTGTTCGGAACGGATTACGTGTTTGTTACCTGTTACCGTTACGAATAAGTCGCCTAAAGTTGCCGCTTGATCCATGGGCATAACTTTGAAACCATCCATAGCAGCTTCGATAGCGCGAACGGGGTTAATTTCGGTAATGATAACGTTAGCTCCTAATCCATGAGCACGCATAGCTACACCCTTACCACACCAGCCATAACCAGCGACTACTACGGTTTTACCAGCTAAGAGTACGTTGGTTGCTCTGATCACACCATCGAGAGTGGATTGACCAGTCCCATAACGATTATCAAAGAAGTGTTTTGTATCTGCGTCGTTAACGTTCATCGCAGGGAAAGTAAGTACCCCATCTCTGAACATAGCTAGTAAACGAATAATACCTGTTGTTGTTTCTTCGGTAGTTCCGATTAGATCACCAATTTGGTTTTGACGTTCCTGAATTAGGGTAGCGGTTACGTCTCCACCATCATCAATAATAATATTAGGACGATGATCTAAAGCGATTTGGACGTGACGGTGATAGGTTTCATTGTCTTCACCTTTGATGGCAAATACTGAGATACCGTAATCAGCCACTAGAGATGCTGCTACATCGTCTTGAGTAGAGAGAGGGTTACTAGCAATCAGAATAGCGTCTGCGCCTGCTGCTTTAAGGGCGATCGCTAAATGTGCTGTTTCGGTAGTAACGTGACAACAAGCACTCAAACGGATACCAGCTAAAGGCTTTTCTTGAGCAAAACGTTCTTTAATTTGTTTAAGTACGGGCATTTCTCTGCCTGCCCATTCTATTCTTTGTTTTCCTTTAGAAGCTAGAGATAAGTCTTTGACTTCGTATTTAATTGTACTTGGAGCAGCTACCATGCAGTTTTATCCTATAGACATTGTTAATAATTTAACTAACTTAACATTTTTTAGCAAAAAAGCAAGGAAAAATTTTAAATTAGTCAGAGATTGTGATCAAAATCAGTATTTTTGGGAACTAAGAGATATTTAATTTTAGACTAAGGGAAAACCAAAGTCACCGAGGTTAGAATCATGGTCGAAGGAGGTAGTATTTTGCAAGATCGCGATTATACTCTGATTATTGACAAAAGTGGTAGTATGTCCACCACAGACCAACTAGGGGGAAAAACTCGTTGGAATATTGTCCAAGAGTCAACCCTAGCTTTAGCTAGAAAATGTGAAGAACTAGATCCCGATGGGATTACAGTCTATCTTTTTTCAGGTAGATTTAGAAGATATGATAATGTAACTTCAGCCAAAGTAGCTCAAGTTTTCCAAGAAAATGAACCAATGGGACGTACTGATTTAGCAGGAGTATTACAAGATGCTCTAGATAATTACTTTCAAAGGAAAGCAGCAGGTCAAGCTAAAGCAGGTGGAGAGACAATCTTAGTCATTACTGACGGTGAACCAGACGATCGCAAAGCGGTTATGCGTCTGATTATTGAAGCTTCTCGTCGCTTAGATAGAGACGAAGAACTAGCCCTGTCTCTGATTCAAGTAGGAAAAGACAATCTAGCGACACAATTTCTCAAAGCTTTAGACGATCAGTTAGAAGCAGCTGGGGCTAAATTTGATATCGTCGATACCCTGACTGTAGATGATATGGAAGATTTAACCCTAAGTGAAGTACTACTAAACGCAATTCAAGATTAAAATAATAGTGGTGTGGTCAACACGCACCACATCATTGTTAATTCTTTTGTGTTTATCATGAATATTGCTCAAATTAACACTTTACCTGAACCTGGACAAATAGTACAAGTGCGGGGATTAAGATATACAGTCACCGACATAGCTTATACTAGTATCCCTGACGATTATCCGGGTAAGAAATTAGGCAGAGGAAGACATCTAGTTAGTCTTGTTTGTATTGAAGATGAAGTCCTCGGAAGAGAATTACAAGTATTTTGGGAGATAGAAACCGCAGCTAGGGTTTACGCTGTTCGAGAATTTCCCCAACCTAATAGTTTTGATGCACCAGAAAAACTGGAAGCTTTTTTAGACGCGGTGCGGTGGGGTACTGCTTGTAGTACTGATTCTCGTAACGTTCAATCACCTTTCCGCAGTGGTATAGATATTGAAGATTATCAATTAGATCCCGTGATTCGCGCGATTCAAATGCCACGGGTTAACCTACTCATTGCTGATGATGTGGGTTTGGGTAAAACCATCGAAGCAGGGTTAGTCGCCCAAGAATTAACTATCCGTCAACAAGTTCGCTCAATTTTTATCTTTTGTCCTTCAGCACTACAAATTCAGTGGCAAGAACAAATGCGGGATAAATTCGGTCTAGAATTCCGCATCGTTAACAATGATTTCATGAAATGGTTAAGACGTAGGCGCGGGATTCATGTTAACCCTTGGGGGTATTTTCCTCGCTTAATCACTAGTATAGACTACATCAAACGCGATCGCCCTTTGCGTCAGATTCAACAGTCTTTACCTCAAGGTGAAGAGTCTATCTACCCGCGACGTTTTGACCTCTTAATCGTAGATGAAGCCCATAATATCGCCCCGAGTGGGGGTGGTAATTATAGTATTGAATCTCAACGAACTACCGCTATTCGTAGTTTAGTTCCCCACTTTGAACATAAGTTATTCCTGACTGCTACTCCTCATAATGGTTATCCCGATAGTTTCACCGCTTTACTAGAATTACTAGACTCTCAACGTTTCGCTAGAGGTATCAACCCCGATAAAAATCAACTCCACCAAATCATGATTCGTCGTTTGAAGGAGGATTTACCCCCTAAATGGGATGGTACACCTCGTTTCCCTAAACGCTGTTTAGAGTCTTTGGCTGTAGCTTATACTGATGAGGAACAACAAGCCCATAGTTGGTTAGTAGAATATACTAAATTGCGACAACGGGATTTAGATGATCCCGTAGAAGCTACCGCTACAGAATTTGTCCTGAAATTACTCAAAAAGCGTCTCTTCTCTTCTCCCGCGGCTTTTTTAACTACTATCGAAAAACATCTCTTAACTCTTCAAGAGGATGGTAATCAGTCGAAACGACGTTATTTGGCTAAACCAACTTTGGGTATTTTACGCACAAAATTAGAACAACTCCAGGAAGAATTCGCCGATGATGAAGTCTCGGAAACTTGTACATCAGATGTGATAGCTTCTACTTCTTGTTTATTTCGTCAATTAACCCCTCAAGAAGATAACCTTCTTAATCTTCTCCTGACTTGGGCTAAAACAGCATCTCAACAACCAGATACGAAAGCTCAACAATTACTAAACTGGATTCATACTCACCTAAAAACCCCAGATCATCAGTGGAATGACCAACGGGTTATTATCTTTACTGAATATCGCACTACTCAAAAATGGCTTTATGAAATCTTAGTCAATCAGGGTTTAGCGACAGAAGACCGCTTGATGATTCTTTATGGTGGGATGAACTCTCAAGAAAGAGAAAGGATTAAAGCTGCGTTTCAAGCTAATCCGACTATTTCTCAGGTACGCATACTTCTAGCTACAGACGCTGCTTCTGAAGGCTTAGATTTACAAAATTATTGTGCTAATTTAATCCATTATGAGATACCCTGGAATCCTAATCGTTTAGAACAACGTAATGGACGTATCGATAGACATGGACAAAAAGCTCAACAAGTTAATATCTATCATTTTGTCGGTGAAAACTACTCTTTAACTAATTCAGTTCGCAACCCTGGCAATTTAGAGGGAGATTTAGAGTTTTTAATGCGCGCGGTAGTTAAAGTTAACCGTATTCGTCAAGATTTGGGTAAGGTAGGTCCTGTGATCGCTAGTCAAATAGAAGACGCTATGTTAGGAAAGCGTATCTCTCTCGATACTAGTCTTGAAGAAAAAGATTCTGAACCTATACGTAGTTTACTCAAGTTTGAACGGAAAATTAACGAGCAAATCGCCCAACTAAAAGACCAATTACAAGAAACTCGCGAAAATCTGCGCATAACTCCAGATAATATCTTGACGGTAGTCAGTGTAGGTCTAGAATTTGCCGATCAACCACCCTTAGAACCTAGACCAGAACAACCAGGTGTCTATATTTTACCCCATCTTAAGGGGAGTTGGACTGTGGTTAATGAGGGTTTGGCTCATCCTCACACAGGAGTAATGCGACCTATCGTTTTTGATCCTGATGTAGCTAGAGGAAGAGATGATGTCGTCTTAATCCATCTTAATCACAAATTGGTACAAATGTGTATTAAACTCCTGCGTACAGAAATGTGGTCAAGACAAGATAATCTTGATTCTAGTTATAAGTTATCTCGTGTCTCGGGAAGATTAGTACCTACTGGTGTGATTGAGTTTCCTGTGGTTATTGTTTATGGAAGGTTATTGATTTTGGGTAGCAATCATCAACGTCTCCATGAAGAAGTTATTACCGCGGGTGGTTTACTTAAAGAGGGTAAATATAATGCTTTGGGTGTAGAGAAAATTAAACAAATCTTAGCTGCTGCTTCTTTTGAACCTTTACCTACTGATTTACAACACAGGTTAGCTAGTCTTTGGGATCTCTATTATGAGCCTCTTCGTCGTGGTTTGGCAAAAAGAATGAGCGATCGCGTTACTTCTGTAGAAAAAGCCCTCTCTCAACAATGTGAGAAAGAAGTTAATCATATTACAAAGATTCTCACCGAACTACAAAATAGTATTACTCAACAGATGCAGTCTTCTAGTCAACCCCAACAGTTGGAGTTGTTTACACCAATTGAGAAAGAAGAGTTTGAGCGTAATCGCTTTCGTTTAATGCAGAGATTAGCCAATATTCCTCTTGAAATTGAACAGGAAACTAGCCTAATTCGCTCTAAATTCGCTGATCCTACTCCTCGTCTCTTCCCTCTGGCTATTACTTATTTAGTTCCTAAAAACCTCGTCTCAGGAATTTGAGTCAATAATTGCTAAAGTTTTGGTGGATTCTGTACATAATTGCTCATGTATGTGACCATTACTAGCCATAATTCCCCCCCACTGATTAGCGTCTCCTTTGTTATAGGTGAGGGGTGAACCATCAAAATAAGTTACTTTACCTCCTGCTTCGGTTAAAATTAACTCTGGTGCGGCAAAATCCCAATCTTTTGGCGCTGATTTTCCTGATAGGGAAATATATACATCGGAATCTTGTTCTAAAATGGTGGCAATTTTTTTGCCAACGCTACCTACATAATTACGTCCTCCCCAAGGTAGTTGATCAATGAGTTTTTGAAATCTTTCGTCTCTATGAGTACGACTGACCACTAAATATAAGGATTCTAGAGATTGGCGATCGCTTACTTGCACTTTAGTTGTTGTTCCGTCTCTGGTTTCTACATAAGTTCCTTGATTTTTGACCGCATAATAGATTTTCTCGGCTTCGGGAATCGCTACTACTGCTAAGATAGGTCTTCCTTTACTGGTTAAAGCGATATGAATCGCGTATTCTCCTGTTTTGTCTAGAAAATCTCTTGTCCCATCTAAAGGGTCAATAATCCAGACGTAGGGTTGTGTAAAGATTTCCCCTTTTTTATAGGTTTCTTCACTTAAATAACCGAATTCTTCACTCTGTAAGGCTGTTTGTAAACTTGCTAAAATGTAATGATTACAAGCCAAATCGGCTGCGGTTACAGGTCCGTCTTTCCCAACAGATTGATCTTCAAGCACAGCACCCCTATAATATTTGCGCAGTATATCGCTAGCTCCCCAAGCCACCGAACGAGTTAAGTTTAAAATTTCTTCTAGTTTAGCTGTATCCACAATTAATAATTTAATCAACATCAATAAGCATTTTAAGAGTAAATGGTTCAAAAACAGAAAAATACCAGAGCGATTCTGTCTATCATCGGGTAAAATAATATCTTGTCTGTGAGCCTGTGATGAGAATTTCATGATTTCTAGTAACGATTTTCGCCCTGGTGTAACCATAGAATTAGATGGATCTGTGTGGCGCGTGGTGGAGTTCCTTCACGTTAAACCCGGTAAAGGTTCAGCTTTCGTCCGTACTAAATTAAAAAATGTCCAATCAGGAAACGTGGTTGAACGCACTTTTCGCGCTGGGGAAACTGTTCCTCAAGCTACTATCGAAAAACGCACTATGCAACATACCTATAAAGACGCAGAACAATACGTTTTTATGGATATGGAGAGTTTTGAAGAGACTTCTCTTAATGCTTCCCAAATCGGCGATCGCGTTAAGTATATCCATGAGGGTATGGAAGTCAACGTCTTGTTTTGGAATGGTCAAATACTAGAGGTAGAATTACCTATGTCAGTAGTACTAGCTGTCACCGAAACAGATCCAGGAGTTAAAGGAGATACCGCTACAGGTGGAACTAAACCCGCTATCGTAGAAACAGGTGCTCAAGTAATGGTTCCTCTATTTATTTCTATAGGTGAACGCATTAAAATTGATACTCGTACTGATACATATCTAGGTAGAGAATAAACGATAGGTAAAATATAGTAAGGGGTTGATTGTCAGTTTATCCTGACAATTCACTTCTGCACAATGAAAGAGGATATATGACTAGTGTCAATAGATTATCAACAGCTACGTGAATTATTGAGCGCGATCGCGCAAACTAACATCACTGAACTTAACCTCAAAAGCAAAGATTTTGAGTTGAATGTCCGTCAGGGGTTATCCCCAATAGCGGTTAACAACGTCGTAGAAACGATTCAGTCAACACCTTTAATACCAACACCATCTGTGAGCACGTCAGAATCTTCTGTAAGCTCTCCAGTAGATAAAAACTTAGTGGCGATTACTTGTCCTATGGTAGGTACATTTTACCGCGCTCCCGCTCCTGGAGAACCTTCTTATGTAGAAATAGGCGATCGCATTAGCGTTGGTCAAAGTGTTTGTATTATCGAAGCGATGAAATTAATGAACGAGATTGAGTCAGAAATAGCAGGACAAGTAATGGAGATTGTCGCAGAAAATGGACAACCTGTAGAATACGGCGCAGTCTTAATGTGGATCAAACCAGACTAACCTATTTTTGTCCTAACTGCTGTTAGGTTAGGACCATACTTTTTTTAATTCGTTGCTTCTAGGGCAAAATTCTCCTCAAAATCTTGACGCGTCATCGGTTGACCAATCATTAATCCTTCTCCACCTAGTAACTCTAAAGGTTGTCCTTCAACCTCTATCCACACACCAGCATGAGGATCTAAAGTGGTAGAAGTATAAATAATCTGTCCTAAACGCGCAATCATATCCGCACTACCACCACCTGTAGTAAAATCTTTGGATAAGTTTAAATGAATACCGTCTTCTTTAATACTCAAATTCAATAATTGGGTGGTCTGGGGAATCGTAGTAGTATAATTACCTGTTCCAGGTCCTGCTAATAACATCTCTAAACCAGTTGTCAGGATTTGTTCAGATGTTGCTGACTCTTCTACCTCGAAGGTAATGGGAGTAGCTACTAACTCTAAATCATTAGCATTACTATCCAACCAATAAACTTCTACCGTTTTAGTAGTCTGAGACGGTTCAACTACCGTATGTGGTGGCTTATCTATAGGTTCTACTACCTTAACCTCCATGGATTTAAAAGCCCACCAAGAAGCTACACCACCGATAGCGATTAAAGCTGTAGATACCCCGATAATCACACCTAGAGAACTACTATTCTTTTTTTTAGTATGACCCATAATAAAATTAACTCCCTATCAAATTAAGTTTATTTTATCCTTAAGTTTAAACGAGACTAGACTTAGATCTTTGATTTTTGACAAAAGTTACTGGTTGAGGTAGGTTTTAGGTTTTAGGTTTTAGCTGTTAGGGTTTTGGAGTTATTTTATATATAAAATACTACTTTTTCCTGAGTGCATCTCTTACCTCATTCTTAATTCTTCATTTCCATAAGTGCCTTATTCTGTTTTAGCTTATAATTGTAATCATAGAGTTAAAAAACAGACCTATGTCTTTTTGTCTGAATCCCGCTTGTGCAAAACCAGACAACCCTGATACCAATAAATTCTGTCATGGTTGTGGTAGCAAATTAGCCGAAAGTAGCCAGAGTTATGACTTTGACCATTATCGCATCATTAAACTACTCGGAGAGGGAGGATTTGGACGTACTTATCTAGCTGAAGATACAGAATTATTCAATAAGAAAGTGGTTATTAAAAAACTACTCAGTAGTGAAGGTAATAACCCTAAAATCCTCGAACTGTTTACTAGAGAAGCAGAACAACTATCTAAACTCTCTCATCCACAGATTCCCCAAGTCTATCGTTACTTTAGCAAAGATAATAACTTTTACCTGATTCAAGAATTTATCCCAGGAGAAAACCTCCTCACAGAAGTTGAACGTTTAGGGAATTTTAACGAAACCCAAATCAGGGAAATACTCCTGCAAATATTAGCAGTTTTAGAATACATCCAAAGTCAAGATATTCTTCACCGCGACATCAAACCAGAAAACATTATGCGTCGTCGTAGTGATAACCAATTAATGTTAATCGATTTTGGAGCAGTCAGAGTCAAAACCACCACAGATCCAAGTGTGTTAACCTCTATCTATACTCCTGGTTATGCGTCTCGTGAACAAATGAACGCCAGACCAGTTAAAGCCAGTGACATCTATAGTTTAGGGGTAACTTGTATTCGCTTACTAACAGGTTGTTTCCCCACAGGTACAACAGATTTAATCTACGATGACTATGAAAGTAGATGGACATGGAAAGAATATCTTCAACAAAAAAATATTACCATAGATAATAAACTAGCAGAAATTATCGATAAAATGGTAGAAGAATCCCTCAAGAAGCGTTATCAAGACGCGAGGGAAGTTAGAGAAGATTTATTAGCAACAATAGGTAGTCAATCCCAACTCTCCACACCTGTAATAATGAAACAAAAAGAAAGAATTCTTACAGGTCATTCTGGTTGGCTCAGTTGGGTTAACTCAGTAAATTATAGTCCTGATGGGCACTTTTTAGCTAGTGGTAGTAATGATAATACTATCAAAATTTGGTCTATAGCAACAGGAGAAGAAATACGTACCCTAATAGGTCATTCTAGTTCTGTTAAATCAGTAGTATATAGTCCCGACGGTAACTATTTAGCTAGTGGTAGTAGTGATAAAACTATCAAAATTTGGGAAGTAGAAACGGGAAAATTAATATGTACCTTAACGGGTCATTCTGGTTGGGTTAACTCAGTAAATTATAGTCCCGACAGTCGCTATTTAGCTAGTTGTAGTAGTGATAAAACTATCAGAATTTGGTCTATAGCAACAGGAGAAGAAATACGTACCCTAATAGGTCATTCTAGT
>RECR01000129.1 GCA_007693955.1 Gloeocapsa sp. DLM2.Bin57 | reverse complement strand
ACATCTTATTGACACTCCCCACAAGTATGGTGATTCTTGAGCTAACAATAGATCTTTGTGCGCCGGTATTTCAACCTGAAGACTAACCAATAGTTTAGCTCAAAATTCCCATTAAGACAAGCCCTGCTTGGCAGATGGGGTTTTCAACCCATTCTTTTGATAAAAGTCATAGCGAGCGCAGCGAAGCTATCCTGAGGAAAGTTCATAGTGCTGTAAGAGAAGCTATGGGTAGCACTTAGAGCGAAGTTATCCCAGTCTTGTTGTGTTACGCTACGCTAACACAACCTACTTATTTAAATTTAGATACTGCTTCATCAAAAGCTTTGCTTAAATCATCCCAAGCAGTTTGTACGCCAGTTTTAAGACTTTCCCAAGCATCATCGCTAGAATTTTTTAACTCAGCTAATCTTTGTTTTAATTCTTCTTGTTTAGCTGTTAACTCTTGAATATGTTTGTCAATCTCTGCTTTAGCATCTGCTGTAGCTTGATCACTTTTGGCTTTTAAGGTATCTAATTGAGCGCCTAATTGTTGGAGTTTTGTCTCCATTTCGCCTTGGTAAGTATTTTTATCTTCCATCTGCTTAATTTTCCTCTTTTTCTTTACAGTATAACATCAACAAGGCTGCTCCATAGGCTGCGTCTGTATGTTTAGATACTAAAACCGGAACTTGTAAGCGTAATTCTCGCATTTTTTGCCAAGTAGTATTCTTAGCCCCACCCCCTGCGGTGTAAACTTTAGTCAAGGGAGTAGCCCCTAATTCCTCTAATAAGCGATAACCTTGCTCTTCAATATTGGCGATACCTGCTAATAAACCCTGTAGAAATACTTGATCATCATCGGGGCGAGGATCTAACTTAGGCATCAGGTGAGGATTATTGACAGGGAAACGTTCCCCAGGCTCTAATAAAGGGTAATAGTCTAGGTTAATTGTTTCTCTAGGGTTAATCTGTTGACTCAGGTTAACTAACTCAGTTTCCCTAAAATAATGTTTTAAAACAGCACCACCCGTATTCGATGCACCTCCAGTTAACCAGAGATTACCTAAACGGTGACTATAAACTCCTGACGAGAGATTCTCTACATAAGTCTGACTCAATAATTTTAACACTAGAGTAGAGCCTAGAGAGGTTACCCCTTCCCCAGGATGACTCGCACCACTAGCTAGAAAAGCCGCTATACTATCTGTAGTGCCTGCGTGTACTAGACAAGTTTGGGATATAGCAAAACCTTTCCTAATGCTTTCTTGAATAGGAGCGATCGCCTGCCCTGGAGTATAGACACGGGGTAAAAGACTAAAAAGGTTTAAATTCACCAACCAATCAGGATAACACAGTCTCCTGACGTCGTAGCCTAGTTTGAGAGCATTATGATAGTCAGACACACCCCCCACCCCATGAAGTAAAAAAGCTAGCCAATCTGCTTGATGGAGAAAATAGCTTGCTTGGTTAATAAGATCCTGTTGAGACCACCAAAAAAGCTTAGCCAGACTAGAAGTAGCACTTAAGACTAAATTTCCTGGTGGTACTATTTGCTCTAATTGAGGTAAGACAGTAACTGCCCTAGCATCATTATACATTAGTGGAGGAGTTATAGGAGTACCAGAGCGATCGCATAGTAAAACCGTAGCCGAAGTTCCATCAATAGCGATACCTTGGAGATTTTTACGAATATCTCTAGGTAACTCTGCCAATAGATACCAGAGTGCTTCTTGCCATTCTTGACTAGAGTGAGGTTGATTCCAACTATAACTACCTTGAGCTACTATCTCTTTCTTTTCATTAATAGCGATCGCTCTGGCTCCAGAAGTGCCAAAATCAAGCCCAAGATATATCATCAAGATTTTTTTGGTCTATCTATCTTTTTAGAGTCACTATATACACACTTTACTAAATTTGTCAATAAATTATATATTAAGAATTATTTCAAGTTAGTAACAGTGATTGCTCTAGAAATTGTAAACAAATATTAAGATAATTAAGATGATTTTTATCAAATTGTTGCAAATTAACATTTTTCTGGAAAAAGAGGTACGTTTTTTGGTAAAAAAAAGAGAGAAGCCCAAATCAAAAACAGCTTAAAGTGAAGGAGAATCTAATATATGTTCACTCACGTCAAGTCCACCATTAGACATATCGCACCAGAAAACATAGGACAAAGAGCTTTAGTCAAGGTGGTCTATGTCGTGCTAGAACCACAATACCAAAGTTCTCTAGCCGCAGCAGTAAACTCGATTAATCAACATAACCCTGATTTAGCGATAGAGCTGAGTGGATACCTACTAGAAGAACTCAGAAATCCGGAGAATTACTCAGATTTCGAGGCAAAAATCAGCGAAGCGAACCTCTTTATCGCTTCCTTAATTTTTATAGAAGATCTAGCAACGAAGATAGCAGCAACAGTCAAGGCAAACAGAGATAACATCGATGCAATTATAGTATTCCCCTCTATGCCAGAAATGATGCGCCTAAACAAACTAGGCACATTTTCTATGGAACAATTAGGGCAATCAAAAAGCGCGATCGCTCAATTCATGCGTAAGCGCAAAGAAAAATCAGGGGCATCCTTTGAAGACGGGATGTTAAAACTCTTGCGCACCTTACCAAAAGTGCTCAAATATATGCCCCTAGATAAAGCCCAAGACGCGCGCAGCTTCATGCTCAGTTTTCAATACTGGTTAGGAGGATCATCAGAAAATATCGCCAACTTCCTAATCATGATCGCTGATAAATACGTACTCCATCGACAAAAAACCGAAGGAATCACCTATCAAGAACCATTAGTATATCCAGATATGGGTATTTGGCATCCTCTTGCACCAACAATGTTTGAAGACGTGCAAGAGTATCTAAAATGGTACAACGATCGCCCAGACATTCCAGGAGAACTCAAAGATCCTCTAGCACCATGTATAGGGTTAATCTTACAAAGAACCCACCTAGTGACAGGAGACGACGCCCACTATGTAGCCATGGTGCAGGAACTCGAATCAATGGGAGCAAGAGTAATCGCAGTTTTTGCAGGTGGTTTAGACTTCTCCAAACCCATAGAAGAATACTTCTATGATAAAAGCGTCAAAGGCGTTACCCCCTTACCCATAGTAGATTCAGTAGTTTCCTTAACAGGATTCGCCTTAGTAGGAGGTCCGGCTCGACAAGACCATAAAACAGCGGTAGAAGCCCTACAAAGACTAAATCGTCCCTATATGGTAGCCCTACCCCTAGTGTTCCAAACTACCGAAGAATGGCAAGACAGCGATTTAGGATTACACCCAATTCAAGTAGCGTTACAAATAGCCATACCAGAATTAGACGGCGCGATTGAACCCCTAATCCTCTCAGGCAGAGATGGAGCAACAGGAAGAGCGATCGCCCTGCAAGATCGTATTGAAACCATCGCTCAAAGAGCCTTAAAATGGGCAAATCTGCGCAAAAAACCCAAATTAAACAAAAAAGTAGCTATAACCGTCTTCAGCTTCCCTCCCGACAAAGGTAACGTAGGTACAGCAGCTTATCTAGACGTATTTGGGTCAATTTATGAAGTCATGCAGGCTTTACAAAACAACGGCTATGACATTCAAGACTTACCCGAATCAGCATCCGCATTGATGCAGGAAGTCTTACACGACGCTACAGCCCAATATCAAAGCCCTCAACTCAACGTCGCCTATCGCATGAGCGTCGAAGAATACGAACGTCTCACCCCCTACTCAACCCGACTAGAAGAAAACTGGGGACCACCACCAGGAGAACTCAACAGCGATGGACAAAACCTACTAGTTTACGGGAAAAGCTTTGGTAACGTCTTTATCGGTGTTCAACCTACCTTTGGCTACGAAGGCGATCCCATGCGTCTATTATTCTCACGTTCAGCCAGCCCTCACCACGGTTTTGCTGCCTACTACACCTATTTAAACCAAATTTGGGGAGCGGACGCAGTACTACATTTTGGCACACATGGTTCACTAGAATTCATGCCAGGGAAACAAATGGGGATGTCAGGTACTTGTTACCCCGATAACCTAATTGGCAACATACCTAACCTCTATTACTACGCAGCTAATAACCCCTCAGAAGCAACCATCGCTAAACGTCGTAGTTACGCAGAGACGATCTCCTACCTCACCCCACCCGCAGAAAATGCAGGACTCTATAAAGGGTTAAAAGAATTATCAGAGTTAATCGCTTCCTACCAAACCCTTAAAGATACAGGCAGAGGAGTAGCTATCCTCAACAGTATCGTTGATAAATGTCGTTTAGTAAATCTTGACCAAGATATCACTTTACCCGAAGAAGCTAGTAACCTAACCCCTGAAGCAAGAGATACAGTAGTAGGCAAAGTCTATCAGAAATTGATGGAAATAGAGTCAAGACTGCTACCCTGTGGTTTACACGTCATTGGTAAACCCCCCACAGCGACTGAAGCGATCGCCACTCTAGTTAATATCGCTAGTTTAGATCGTCCCGAAGACGAGATCGTCTCTCTCCCTCGCATCATCGCCGAAAGTATAGGACGAGATATCGAGGAAATCTACCAAAATAATAACAATGGCGTTCTCGCTGACGTAGAATTACTACAACAAATCACCCAAGCTACCCGTAAAGCAGTAACCGCACTAGTAGAAACTCAAACCGAAGCAGACGGAAGAGTTAACAAAGTTTCCCGTCTCAACTTCTTTAACCTAGGTAAAAAAGCACCCTGGTTAGAAAGTTTGATAGACTCTGGTTATCCCAAAGTTGACCCAGAATTACTCAAACCACTCTTTGAATACCTCGAATTCTGTTTAGAGCAAGTTTGTGCGGATAACGAATTAGGAGGACTCCTCAAAGGTTTAGAAGGTGAATATATTCTCCCTGGACCAGGTGGAGACCCCGTACGTAATCCTGGAGTATTACCAACTGGTAAAAATATCCACGCTCTCGATCCGCAATCTATTCCCACCAGTGCTGCGGTACAATCAGCTAAAATCGTGGTTGACCGCCTTTTAGAACGTCAAAAACAAGACAATGGCGGTAAATACCCCGAAACCATCGCCTCCGTACTTTGGGGAACAGATAACATCAAAACTTACGGCGAATCCCTAGCTCAAATCCTCTGGATGTTAGGAATTAAACCCAAACCCGACGCACTCGGAAGAATCAATAAACTCGAATTAGTATCCCTAGAAGAATTAGGACGTCCACGTATCGACGTAGTAGTTAACTGTTCAGGAGTATTCCGAGATTTATTCATCAATCAGATGAGTTTATTAGACCAAGCGGTAAAATTAGCCGCCGAAGCTGACGAACCTTTAGAGATGAACTATGTACGTAAGCACGCACTCGAACAAGCCGAAGAATTAGGGGTTAGTGTTCGTGATGCAGCTACTCGCGTCTTCTCTAACGCTTCTGGATCTTATGCAGCTAACGTTAACCTCGCTGTAGAAAATAGTAGTTGGGAAGAAGAGGCAGAGTTACAACAGATGTATCTCAAGCGTAAGTCTTTCGCCTTTAACTCCGATAATCCAGGTGTGATGGGACAAAATCGCGAAATCTTTGAAGCTGCTTTAAAAACCGCTGAGGTTACCTTCCAAAACCTCGACTCTTCCGAAATCAGTCTCACCGACGTTTCCCACTACTTTGATTCTGATCCTACCAAGGTTATCTCCACCCTGAGAAACGATGGTAAAAACCCAGCTTCTTATATAGCTGATACCACCACCGCTAACGCTCAAGTCAGAAGTCTTTCCGAAACCATCCGTCTAGATACCCGTACTAAATTACTCAATCCTAAATGGTATGAAGGTATGCTCAACCACGGTTACGAAGGAGTTCGAGAACTATCTAAGCGTCTAGTTAATACCATGGGTTGGTCAGCTACCGCAGGAGCTGTGGATAATTGGGTTTATGAAGAGGCTAATAATACCTTTATTCAAGACCAAGAAATGTGTAAACGTCTCATGGATCTCAACCCCAATTCCTTCCGTAAAATCGTCGGAACACTTCTTGAAGTAAATGGACGTGGTTATTGGGAAACCTCCGAAACCAATCTCGATCGTCTCCGTGAACTTTATCAAGAAGTAGAAGATCGTATCGAAGGTGTAGAAGCTTAATTTCTTCCTGACTTAATTTATCTGTTTTTAGTAGGCTAAAAAGCCTACTTTTTTTATTTATATTAGTAATACTTAATTACTCTCCTGCTAGTCGAAGAACATCATTGACAACTTTATCAGTTAGCCACATTCCTTGATGGCGCAATTTAGCAATAATAGGGGCAACAGAAGACAGATAACCGAGTTGTTTTGCTTTAACTAAAACACCAAGAGTTCCTGAATATTTTAAGCGATATAAATTGGCAATACGTCGAGCTAATTGATCATCAAAAATCAGTAAACTATCTTGATTTTCTAATCCTAAAGCTAATACTTCTGCTTCTCCTTTACCTAAGTCAATAATAGCCGGAATTAAACTGACTGATTTAACAGGAGTAATTGAAATCCATTCAATCTCTTGAATATTGGGAACATCAATTCCGGCTCACTTTTACCGATTACTAATTCTTCGATTACTGCAGGAGGAGTCAAGATTTGAGAATACAAGCGTTGCAGCAATTCCAAGTAGCCAACTTGATATAAGTATAGTAAAGGAGATGTATTCACAATGACTTGGAGATTAGGCATTAAGAATATCTTGTTCTAATTGTTCAGTAGTTAAAGAAAAAGGAGACACTTGATAACGTCCTAAAATAGTTAAAAATTCTACTCGTGATATTCCTGCTAACTGTGCAGCACGTCCTGAGGATAACTTCCCAAGTTCAAAGAGTTTAACCGCTGCCAATATTTTTAATTCTCTCGATAGATTTTCGGGAGTTTCTTTGAGGCTAATTAAGATTTCTTCAGGGATTTCCAGGGAAATAGTGGTCATGCTCTTTATATTTCAATAATTGTCTCAATTTTACTTTAAAACTAATAAATTTTCACCCACATTGAAGGTATTCTCTTTGATACTATGTGCTACAAATAGTGGCCATAAAGTTGCAAATATACTTGGCTTATCTCGTAAAACCATCGAGAACTACGTTAGTCAAATTAATACTTTGTTCTCAACTAACAATAAAAAAGAAATGGTGAGTATATAGGCAAGAGGCAACAGACACTCCTGCAACAGGAAGCAAATATTTATACTACTTAAGTAATTAAAAGACATAAATAAACTTTTTTTGGCATAATACATTAGAAAATTTGACACTTTTTTGAACAGAAAACTACTTTAAACCCATACCAAATCAAAGTTTTAGATTTATTCAGCAAGCCCTATATCTGCTTATCATAAGCCCATATCACATTGTAATGTAATTAAGTGCTATCGCAGAGTTTCTCAACAAACACAAACTTTGATAAACACAGCCGAGCAAATAGCTGATGTATTAAAAAAAATCTTACATGATTAATCGATATCCCTAGAAAACTATAATATTATACACTTTTCATGTATTTATTATATTCGAGAGAAGGTGTAGAAGCTTAATTTTTTCCTGACTTAATTTATCTATTTTCAGTAGGCTAAAAAGCCTACTTTTTTTGTTTATAGCCCTAGGAAATTTTCTAATTCAGTATTGTTAATTTAATTAACGTTTACCCTGTGCTATCTATTTACTATACTATAGCAGTACAAGGTAAGGTGTTTGACATTTTAAAGTTATGAAACCCATATAAAGAGTTCGGAGTAGCGCTATAGTCTTCTTGCACCAATCAGGAGGTATCTCGAAGATATCCGCGAAGGGGTTCGCTATGACATGATAAGCTTAATTCTTGTACCTCAATAACAGAGAATTACTAACCACAATCACTGAACTAAAAGCCATACAAGCTGCAGCAAGAGCAGGAGTAAAGGAGATTTGATAACGAGGTAACAACACACCTGCTGCGATAGGAATAGCGATTAAATTATATCCTAAAGCCCAGAAGAGGTTCTGAGAGATTTTATTAAAGGTAGCGCGACTGAGTTTAATTGCGGTAATCACGTCTTTAAGTTGAGCTGAGATTAAGACAATATCCGCGGTTTCTAAAGCTATATCACTACTTCCCCCCAGGGTAATACTAACATCTGCTTGGGCTAAAGCAGGAGCATCATTGATACCATCTCCCACCATTCCTACTACCTGATGATTAGCTTGGAGAGATTCAATCAGAGTCGCTTTCTGTTGGGGTTTAACCTCAGCAAAAACTTGATTGATACCTAATTTAGAAGCGATCGCTTCACCTACTGTAGGACGATCGCCCGTCATTAAAACTATCGTTAACCCCATGTTTTGTAATTGCGCGATGGTAGTTTGAGCATCACTACGTAAACAATCTTCTAAAGCGATCGCCCCTAATAAAGTGTTCTCTTTTGCCACATAGACTAGACTAGTCTGGGGTAAATCTAAATTATCCTCAATATTAATTCCCTGTTGAGTCAACCATTCTTGATTCCCTAGATAAATCATCTCCCCCCCCATTTTAGCCTTAACACCCAAACCAGGGTTAGTCTGATAATCTGTAGCTGCATCTAGAATTAACTCCTGTTGTTGAGAAGCTTCGACAATAGCTTTAGCCAAAGGATGATTACTACCCCTTTCCACACTAGCAGCTAGACGTAATAATTCTACCGAGTCAATCCCCTCAGTTAAAGGTAAACAAGCGGTTACTGTCGGTTTACCCAAAGTCAAAGTCCCGGTTTTATCAAAGACAACAGTCTTGAGACGGTGAACTTGTTCTAATACTCCACCACCTTTAATCAAGATACCATGTTGGGCACCGAGACTTGTACCTACCAAAATAGCAGTAGGAGTAGCCAAACCCAAAGCGCAAGGACAAGCAATCACTAAAACAGCGATCGCCAACTTCAAACTCAATAATAAAGATGCACCTACCATCAACCAAACTGTCAAAGTCACAGCAGCGATCGCCATTACCCCATAAGCAAAATAACCCGCTACCGTATCAGCTAAACGTTGCATAGGCGCTTTTTGCATTTGGGCTGTTTCTACTAAAGCGATAATTTGCGCTAAATTAGTTTGACTACCTGTACGAGTGACACGAAGGGTAATTACTCCTGAATGATTAATCGTTCCGGCGTTAACCTCATCTCCAGGTTTTTTAACTACTGGTAACACTTCTCCCGTCAACATCGATTCATCTACCGTAGTTTCTCCCTGGATAACTTCTCCGTCGATGGGTATTCTCTCACCTGGTAAAACCCTTACCCATTCCCCGATACGAATTTGTTCTACTGGTATTTTGATACCATTGTCAGGATCATTAACGGTGATTAAATTAGCTACCTCTGGTTGTAAAGCCATTAAACCAGATAAAGCCGCAAAAGCTCTCCCCCTAGCTCTTCCTTCTAAAGTACGTCCTAAAAAAATAAACCCTAATAACATTACAGGTTCATCAAAAAAACATTCCCAACCTAAATTAGGCAATAATAAAGCCACACAACTAGCTAAATAAGCACTTAAAGTACCTAATCCTACTAATGTATTCATGTTAGGCATTTTGTACCAAAAAGCGCGCGCACCATCAATGATAATCTCTCTACCAGGGATAATTAAAGCTAGAGTAGCTAAAGCCCAATGAAACCAGATATTATGCAATAGGGGTAAATGCCATCCCAGATGATGTTGTAAATGTCCAATCGTAGAAAATAACAACAAAACAGCAGCAGTAATTAATTGCCAAAATTGCTCACGTTGAAGACGATTATTTCTCGCCAGTAATTCTTGGTCAGCCTTGAGTCGATTTTCGTTTACACTAGAACGTAGTTGACTAGGAAAACCGCGATCGCTGAGATTTTGGGCGATTGTTTCTGGTTTAATTAACTCGGGTGTATATTCCACCACCGCTATTTCCGTGACTAAATTGACACAAGCAGAAACAACCCCAGGATTTTGTGTTAATTGACGTTCCACCGCTTTAACACAACCTGCGCACTTCATCCCTCTCACGTCTAGGGCTACTGTGTTAATCTGGTTTTGAGTTAATTCTTTAACGAAGAGCATACTGTTTGTTGTTAATCTAGGTATTTTTTAGTTTACCAATTTCTTTTTATGTTATACCGACGTTTTGGACGCACCGAATTACAGATACCCATTTTTTCCTGTGGAGGAATGCGCTATCAATATAAATGGCAAGATGTACCAGAGACTGAAATTCCCCCTGATAATCAAGAAAATCTCGCTAAAACTATTTTTCGCGCTTTTGACTTGGGAATTAATCACATTGAAACCGCTAGGGGTTATGGTACATCAGAAATGCAATTAGGTAAGGTTTTACCCCAATTACCCCGAGAAAAACTTATCGTCCAAACTAAAGTATCTCCTAAACCTGATTCGGGGGAATTTAGACGCAATTTTGAGCAGTCTTTACGGTTTTTGCAGCTTGATTATGTGGATTTATTCTCTCTCCACGGGATTAATACTCCTGAATTGTTAGAACAATGTATTCGTCCTGGTGGATGTCTAGATGTAGCTAAACAATTACAAAAAGATAGTAAAGTTCGCTTTATTGGCTTCTCCACCCATGGGCCTACTGATGTTATTATTAAAACTATCGAGACCAATCAATTTGATTATGTTAATCTTCATTGGTATTATATTAATCAATTTAACTGGTCAGCGATTACTACTGCTAAAACCTACGATCTAGGTGTATTTATTATTAGTCCCTCCGATAAGGGGGGACAACTCTACCAACCACCCCAAAAACTGGTAGATTTATGTCAACCCCTTAGCCCTATAGTATTTAATAATCTCTTTTGTCTCTCTCATCCTGAAGTACATACCCTCAGTTTAGGTGCAGCTAAACCTACAGATTTTGAGGAACACCTGAAAACTATCCCTCTTTTAGATGACGCACAAGCAATTCTTAACCCTATTCTCCAACGTTTAGAAACCGAAGCGATCGCCCGTCTTGGTAAAGATTGGTATGAAACTTGGCATCAAGGGTTACCTACCCCTGAAGCTACCCCAGGAGGCGTTAATATTCCTGTCATTCTCTGGCTTTATAATCTGGCGATCGCCTACGATTTAGTTGACTATGGCAAAATGCGTTATAATCTCCTTGGTAATGCTAGTCACTGGTTTCCTGGTGCTAAAGCTAATAACATAGGGCAACTTGATTTAACCGATTGTCTCTCCCAAAGTCCTCACGCTAGTAAAATACCTGCTATCCTAGCTCAAGCAGATCAATTACTTGGGGGAAGTTCGGTTAAACGTCTCTCTCAAAGTTAAATCAATTCAGGATCAATACCCAATTCGCGCAATTTAGCTGCTAACTTTTCCGATTTTTGACGCTCTTGGGCAATTATTTGCGAACCCCATAATAACATATTATTCTGGTCATCCCACCAACGTAGCCAGTATCCCTGACGGTTTTCTCTCGTTCCTTGCCATACTCCCAAGTATAATCCCATTTGGGCGATCCAACAGCGATTTTCAGTCTGGGGTTTTTCTAATTCATAGTTTCCAGATCCTGTCAGCTTATAAACTTCTAAATTGCCACTATTGGGGTCAAATACCCCGTAATTGGGTACTTGTACGATTTTTTCGTAATAGAAAAATTTCCCCGGTGGATAGGTTTGTTTGGCAGAAAATTCCCCTCCCTCTGTGTCGGATAAAAACTCCAATACCAGTAAGGGTTTTTCTCCTTGTAGATTGGGCGTGTAACTTCTGACTATTTCACTCCTATCTACTTTAATCTCTGGTACATACATCCAATGCGGTGCTTTAACCACAATTTTACCGTTGACTGTGGCGCAAATACCATAGTTAGTGGCGGTTATAGCTGTTTCGGATAACCATCCTGCTAATTGTAAACTTTCTGTTAAAGCTGCCGCTAAAGAAGGTTGATTGATATTATCCACTGGTTCATTAGGAAGAACATAATCTTCTGGTAGTTTAGACCAGACTATTTCTAATGGAGTGGAGGTAGAAATCATTATTAGTTAATCCTTAGCCTGGTTATGAGTTTGATTATTTGCTATTATCATAGCTTCGGTTCGAGATAAAGATTGCATGGCTTTGGCACCTAAAGTTAAGGATTAATTTCTACAGATCCTTCACCACAGGTTAATTGGTTATTATTTAGTTCTGGTGGATTAATTTCCTGACTAGGTACGCTAGTACCACAAATAATCTCTTGATATTGTCCATCAACAAAAGACACTCCACCTGCAAAACTTCTGAAACCATCTTGGGAACTTGCTACAACAACTATACTCAGATTCTGACTTTCTGAAATAAAAAAAGAAGAATAAGGATCGCCTATACTCTCAGGAAAATAATCGACAAAAATATCCATATAAAACTCATTTAGGTCCTGATCAGAAGATATTACCCTTTTATTTATATCCCT
>RECR01000128.1 GCA_007693955.1 Gloeocapsa sp. DLM2.Bin57 | reverse complement strand
GAGGGCTAAGATAGATTAGAATGAAATATATAATTTTGGTAGATGTTGCTTAGCAAGTTATAGCTAGATCGTCACTAGCCTCATCCGATTAAAGAATTTTTATGTATTGAACAACGAGTCTAATAGTGGAAGATTGTATTTTTTGCCAAATAGTTAAAGGAAAAGAAAAGTGTCATAAAATATGGGAAGATGAAAAGCACTTAGCGTTTTTATCAATATTTCCCAATACATTGGGGGTATCAGTAGTTATTACAAAAGCGCATTATGGTAGCTACGTTTTTGATTTACCCGACGAAGTCTTAGTAGATTTAATACTTGCAGTAAAAACGGTAACAAAATTGATAGATCATAAACTTGAAGATGTAGCAAGAACAGGAGTTGTTTTTGAAGGGTTTGGTGTTGATCATGTACACGCTAAATTATTTCCTCTACATGGCACTAGAGATCTCAAAAAGTGGAAACCTATTAAGTCTAAAGTTGATAAATATTTCCATAAATATCAAGGGTATATTTCATCACATGATTACAAAAGAGAAGATGATTATGAACTAAGTAAAATAGCAAAAAAAATACGAGAATAAAGTATGAGATAAAATTACCTTATTTGCAAATAGATGGGATTCTACTAATCACCAAGACTATACTTTTTTCGGAGGTTGTTCAACTATAGTTGATCTTATTTTGAATCCAGATCTTACAAAAATAAAAAAAATAATTAGCTAATTATTTAATTGCTGACAATAGCATTTACTATTTTTTTTATACTCTATAAATGACATAGTATAATCACTAAAATTTATAAGCATTTGCATTCCAAGAGTTTTTGTCTCTAGATTAAGTAGATACCTTAAAATTTCATTCACAACTATACTTGCAACAAGTCCATTTAGAGGTCCATAGGATGCTGTTTGAAAATTATGATTTAATTGTCTAAATCTTTTAGGTATTTGCTTTGTATCGAGGAGATGACAGTTATAACAGGCAGTCATGTCTGGTACAATAAAAGGTCCTACTGATCCGAAAATTTCCACATATCCGGCAGTTATATACGGGATCTTTAATTCAACGGCTGCTTGATTAACCCACAGATGTATCTCTGATGGGCTATCAGCAGACACAAGCATGACATCACATTGAGAGAAATATTCTTTGAGAAAATCAACCCCATCGCACATCTTCATTACGGGAATAATAGTAGTTTCTTGATTTCTAGACTCCAATCTAGCTTTTGCTGAGATGACTTTGCGAGTCCCGATATCAGATTCTTCAAAAAGAATTGTTCGAGTTAAATTACTCTCTTCGAGAAAATCCTCATCAGATAAAATAAGAGTCCCTACACCAGCCGTTGTAAGTAACAGTGCAGCCGTTGAACCTATTCCTCCAGAGCCAATTAATCCTACTGTTTTGCTAGAAAGTGTCTGATAATAATGCTCTGGTGAAATTTGAAAAAGATCAAAATATAACTGATGACGGTGGTATCTTCCTTCTGTAAATTGAGGAGAGATTACTCCTAGTTTCAAAAGATTGATAAAAAAATCTTTAAGTTCGCTATGATGACACTGAGGATATTCAAATTTAATTTTTTGCCAGAGATCCTCAAAAGTATGAGGCTCTGATAAAATTTCTAGCATTTTCGCCAGATAAAAAGGAGGATGTTCAATTTTGATAGCATTGGGGGGTAATTTCCCAATCCAAATAATTGGACGCTCTTGATCAAATTTAATTGATAAAGACCTTTTTAATTGAAACTTAGTATCGCGTCTATTCATTGACTTAAATATTTTTAAATCTTACTTTTTAACAATTAAATCTAGTAGAAATGCTTTAGCAATTAAAACACAATATTAAATTTATTTGAGATTTTTCAATTGCTAATTTCACTGAGATCTACATAACCAAATTGGAGAGGAGAACTATATATCGTACCACAAAAAACTTCCTTATTCATAAATTCATACTTTTCAGGACTAAAAAATAATAGCTTTTCGGGATCTCGAACATAATTCATGTAAGTTTCAGCAAAGTCTTCTCTCATATTTGTTTGAGCATAAGAGGAAACAAAACCTGTTCCATCTTGAGTAAATTTAGTCCAACTTTGCTCATGCAATTGATTCCATCTTTCAGCAACTTCAGGTTTTTGAGCCATAATATTGTTATGAACACTATGACCTACTTCATGAGTTACTATTTCGAGGACTTCACCCGGACCGCTAAATCGTTCTGTCGGTCCCCAAATACAAATTTCATTATTCAATCGGCTACAAGTTCCTAGAGATTCTGGATACTGTTGATTACATTCAGATTGATATTCAATACTGGGACAGTTTTCTAAGTGAGATGGGGGTAAAGTTTCTCGTAAATAGTTACCTACTTCTTGATTAGTCAATAATCTACTGGCTTCAAAATTGCCAATTTCTGTATAGTTAACTAACTCTACGTGTAGCGACCTGCAAACAAGATCGCCTCGACTCGCAAACAAGAAGGTTTCTGGCTCAGATTAACTGCAAATAAGACCCCTCTCAGACTCACATTATCTGCAAATAAGCTCAGATTATTTGCAAACAGCTTGCAAACAAGATTTTCGGCTCAGATTAACTGCAAATAAGTGATAAGCCATGTCAAGACAGACTTATAAGGATTTTCAGCTTCGGGATGTCCAAAAAAAAGGATGATATAACTTAATAATTTATGTACGTTAAATAGGGTTTAAACTAGATGATATCCGTTCAATTGAAATAGTCAAAAGATTTTATTTGTAAAGTTGTCCTCTATGGTTGTTTATGCCTATTTACGAGTGTCCACAGACCACCAAGACGTTGCTAATCAGCGTCATGGCATCTTGGAATACGCCAATAGCAAAGGTATAGCATCTGTAAAATTTATTGAAGAAACAATCTCGGGGCGAAGTCCTTGGCGTGAAAGGGCTATAGGTCAATTATTAACAAACACTGCACAAAACGGAGATGTGGTCATTTTTGCTGAAATTAGTCGGATGGCTCGTTCCACCCTTCAAGTCTTAGAAATGCTAGAATGCTGTCTCCAAAAAGGGATTATTGTGCATCTTGCCAAACAAAATCTGGTCATGGCTGAAGACATCCAAAGTCGTATTGCCTCTACCGTCTTAGGGTTAGCCGCTGAAATCGAGCGCGAATTTATTTCCATCCGAACCAAGGAAGCACTGGCGAAACTAAAAACTGAAGGTAAATCATTAGGTCGCCCAAAAGGAAAAAGGTCAGCTAAACTGAAATTAGATCAATACGAGTCAGAAATTCGAGGCTATTTAGCCAAAGGCATTAGTAAACGCTCCATTGCCAAATTAATCGAATGTTCCCCTTCAACTCTGTATGACTGGTTAGCTCGCAGGAAAATTCACCCCTATTCTGGTGGGGAAATATGACCAACAAAAGAATCCCCACCGAAGCCCTCATGGATCTCCAGCAAAGATTAGGACAACTTCCGGCACGTTGTGGCGAACGCCGCCAAATTATCCAAGAAGTAGCACACCTCTACGGCGTATCCGAACATACCATTTATCGTGCTTTGAGAGAAAGAAACCAACTCCATAGTACCAAAAGAGCAGACAGTGGACAGCCTAGAGTCATACACCGAAGGGAATTAGAACGTTATTGTGAAGTAATCGCCGCCTTAAAAATTCGTACCACCAACCGCAAAGGAAGACATCTATCAACAAATCAAGCAATCCGGTTACTAGAAGAACACGGGATTGATACCACAGAAGGACATCTGCAAGCTCCAGAAGGACTCTTAAAAAGAGCCACCATCAATCGTTATCTCAAGCAATGGGGCTATGACCATCATACCCTGTTAAGGCAACCACCTGCTGTGAGATTTGAAGCCACCCAAAGTAATCAATGTTGGCATTTTGATTTAAGCCCCTCTGACCTCAAACATCTCCAAAATTTACCAGAATGGGCATCGGGTAAAGGTCGTCCCCTTCTAATGCTTTATAGCGTCGTAGATGACCGTAGTGGAGTGGCTTATCAAGAATACCATCAAGTCTATGGCGAGAATGTGGAAGCAGCTTTACGTTTCCTCTTTGCTGCCATGTCTGCCAAGACAGTGGAGAACTTTCCCTTTCAGGGGATTCCCAAGATGCTGTATATGGATAATGGTCCAATTACTCGCAGTCTGGTCTTTCAGAAGGTAATGGGATTACTCGGAATTGAAGTCAAAACCCATTTACCCGCCGGAAAAGATGGTACAAGAGTCACCGCTCGGTCAAAAGGGAAGGTAGAGCGTCCTTTTCGCACCGTCAAAGAGATGCACGAAACCCTCTATCACCTTCATGAACCTGAAACGGAAGCCGAGGCTAACGCTTGGTTAATGCGGTTTTTAGTGCATTATAACAACCAATCCCATCGCCATGAATCTCATTCTCGCATGGAAGATTGGTTAGAAAATTTATCCGATGAAGGCTTACGTCAAATGTGCAGTTGGGAGCGGTTTTGCACCTTTGCCCGTGAACCAGAGCGTCGGAAGGTAGGAATTGATGCTAGGGTAAGCGTAGAAGGGGTTTTTTATGAAGTTGACCCCAATTTAGCGGGAGAAACGGTGATTTTATGGTGGGGTCTATTTGATAATGAACTGTATGTGGAGTATCAAGAACAGCGCTATGGTCCTTATAATCCTGTGGGTGCGCCCATTCCTCTCCATCGTTACCGTACTTTCCAGAAAACTGTCCGTCAAAAACGGTTTGAGCGTATTGAAATTTTAGCTAAACAACTAGCGTTACCATCTTCGGCGATTGGCGTGGTCTCTTTACCGATTTCTGAGCCAAAAGTGATTGAATTTCCCCGTCAACAGTTTGTTGACCCAGATCCTTTTCAAGAATTGGTCTTTAAAAGCGAATTGGCAGCTAAACAAGCTATTGCCGACTATTTAGGACGACCTCTAGCTAAATTAACTCCTGAACAAATGACTGAGATTAATGGCATTTTAGAGAAAACTTGGGACAAAAAGGAAGTTATGAGCCAAATTAAAGCCTATTTTGAGGGGAAAGCCTCATGTTAAGTGATGTCATAGAGTATTTTGGTTTTAAGAAGGAACTTGACCATTTGGGTTATTTTGAAACCGATGAACAGAAGAATCTGTTTAAAGAGTTGAATTATGTGATTCGTCAAGGGCGACTCATTGCCTTATCGGGGATGGTAGGTTCAGGAAAAACTACGACTCTCCAGAGTTTAATTAGCCATTTGAAACTTTCTAAAGAGGTAATGGTGTCTTGTTCTCTGGCGGTAGATAAAAATCGGGTTAATTTAGGCACTTTGATTACGGCTTTATTTTATGACCTGTCGACTGAAAAAGAGTTGAAATTGCCTACGCAACCAGAACAAAGGGAGCGTAAATTGTTGGCTTTAATCCAAAAATGTCGTAAACCAGTGGTCTTAATTGTGGATGATGCCCATAATCTTCATCCTCAAACTCTGGTGGGTTTGAAAAGTTTAATTGAATTAGTCCGTCATAATCAAGGTAAACTCTCTGTTTTGTTAGCTGGACATCCGAAATTGAAAAATGACCTTAGGCGACCAACTTTAGAGGAAATTGGGGCTAGAGCTAATGTTTTCTCTTTGGAGGGGATTAGAGGGCATCAAAAAGAGTATATTGAATGGATTTTGCATAACAGCAGTGATAGTGAGTGTCCGGTGACGGATTTTTTAACTGAGGAAGCTTATCAATTTTTGGCTGACTCTTTGGTGACACCTTTACAAATTGAGCAATATTTAAGTTTGGCTTTTGAAGCGGCTTATCGGGTGGCGACTAAACCTGTGACGAAGGAGATTTTACAAGGGGTTTTGGCACACGGTTTGGATGATTTAGAACCGAGATTAATTCGACAAGGTTATAACGTGAAGGTGTTGTCGGAATTGTTAAATCTGCCATCTCGTCAGGTGCGTTCTTTTTTGTATGGTCAATTACCGCCGGGGCAAACTCAAGATTTGAGAGAACAAATGTTGAAGTTAGGGATTCCTCTGTTGGCGAGTTGATTTTGGACAAAGGTTTATTTGCAGATAATGTGGGTTCAAATTCGCACTTTGCAAGCTGTTTGCAAATAATCTGAGCCTATTTGCAGATAATGTGAGTCTGAGAGGGGTCTTATTTGCAGTTAATCTGAGCCGAAAAATCTCCTGTTTGCGAGTCAGGGCGATCTTGTTTGCAGGTCGCTACATCTACGGAGGCTAAACCAGTTTCAGGAGTGATTTCCCCCCCTTCTTGACCAAAAGATTCAAAAAGACTCATTTTTTTCCTCCTATTGTTCTTTAAGTAAGCCGAAAGCTCTTTCGCCACCAAAGGTATAGTGACTGACTACATCAGCTATTGCTTCTAAGAATTTTTCATCTTCAGGTTTGACTATAATTTTCTCGTCAATAAAAATACGATGACCATCATCTTCTACTTCTCTTCCTTTACGATAAGGAAATCCATCCCTTTTTCCTGTTTCTATCAAAGATTGAAGCTTTGACTCAAATCGAGAATCTAAAACTTCTAAGGTAATTTTACCGGGTAATTCCCAAAAAATTCGTCCTATTGGTTGTCGTTCAGCGTTAACGATTTCTAACATTTTCATCTCTTAAACCTCCTAATTGTTGTCAAAGATTGGTTAATCCTGTTTTAAAATCTGTACCCAGGATGCCATATCAGCCTGTTCACCATAAATAATAGCCTGTCCCAGACGGAGGCGATTGATAATAGCACTTTGTTCTGGGGTTAAGGTCATGCAAGCACTCATGGCTTCTCGATCATCGGCGGCAACTAGCCTGTGAACAATTTTTAGGTTAGTATTTTTGATGGCATCGGGGACTAATCGTGCAGGAACTTGGTCGGCGATTAGCAACCCTTCTCCATAAGCCCTGATTTCTGAGAGAATATTGGCAAACATTTCAGCTACTTTAGCTTGGGGATTAGCCTGTTCTAAAGTACCTGGTGTTGCTCGGAGTAAGATGCGGTGGGCTTCTTCAATTACAGTCAGGTGACGCAAGCGATCGCTTTTTCTTTCTTCGGTGGAAGCGTTTTCCTGTTGTACCTGTCGGTACTCATATAAGAATTGTAAAAGTACCGCCATTGTGAAGGCTTTGTCAGCATCGTCCCCTAAGTGGGAGAGGTTAATAATGGCTGGACGGTCAAAAATGGCTGCCCAAGGGGTAGAATTGGGGCGATCTAAGAGTTTGCCTTTCCAGCCTTGACGCAGGCTTTGGATGCGGGTTTTTAGGGCAGCACTGAGATTAGCCGTAATGCGTTCTTCATACCCTTTACTCTTGACCACCAATTGTACTTGGTCGAGAAGCTGAGTGAAGGTGGGTCGAGGCGTACCAAAGGGAGGTAATTGCTCATCTAACCAGTTATGAGGACGACTGTAGGCATAGAATAGAGCTTCTTCTAGTAAAACAGGTAATATTTCCTGCATGGGAAAAGAAGCGTTTAAAATTGATTTCAAACGGTCTATATGAGGTAAAATTTGTGGGGTTGTATCTTCAGAGAGCCAAACGAGGTCAAAGGGGTTTAAGGTTAACTGGTCTTCTAGTTTTCGTCCTCGCCAAGTTTGAATACCTGGGATATAGATGGCAATTCGGTCTGGGCTATCGGGTGGCAGGCGATCGTTGATTTGCATTGCCCAATCTACATATTCATCTTTGGCGGGTTCAATGACAAGATAAGGAATATGGCGTTGTTGCAGTTCGCTTAATAATTTTTGGCAAGTGGTGGATTTTCCACTACCTGTAATGCCTGTGATCAGGGTATGTTTACTTAATGAATTAATCTCTAAACCATAGGGTAATTTAGTTTCTGTTCCTGCATCTATTAAATTGCCCAGTATCACACTATTCTCGGTTGGCATATTCCGATTAAGGCTAAATTCTGCTGTAGGAATTAGTTGAATACCTGGAATTTCTCGGCGAGGATAATTAGTTAAAAGACTTAATTCAGCCGTTGTTAAGGGAGTCGTTAAATTCTCAAATAAATAGCCAAAAGGATGTTCAGTATCTAATTTGGAAGTTAATGGAGGTGTTTCTAACCGTTGTAGGGGATTGCGAAAATCTGATTGATACATAAAAGGCTCTAGTTTATGCCACCGCACAGGTTCTAACATACTGGCAGAGCCATTGAGAACCGCTTGAAGTTGTGTACCTGCCAATTCAGCAATTTCAGGAAAAGCAGATAGACAATAAACCCCCACATTCCAATGTCCCAAAGCTCTTTTTGAGTAAAAACGCTCTACATATTGATTTAATAAGTGTTCGGCCGCTTGAACATGAGCATTAATAAACTCAACGCTCATTTGCATTGATTCAGTATCAGAAACGCTTTGAGATATAGTTCGAGCTAGGCTTTCAGAAACTGTGGTATTGATAGAACGAGAAGATTGCCTTGATAGAGAAAGTTTAGAAGATACCAAAAGTCCACCAATTCCAACAACTAAGGCAGCAGGAGGAAAGGTGACTGAAAGAACCCCTAAAGCTGATACTGCATAAGTTCCTGCTCCTGCTATTCCTAGCATTGGTAAGACACCTAGCTTTGTAGAACTTTCAGTTTTACCTTGACTTCTTTGTGTTCCTTCAGTTTTAGTTTCACTTTCTTGATTTGTAACTGCATGAGAACGACCTTTAGTAATATTCATTTTACTTAAGGCGTGTACTTGTCCAATTAAGTCACGACATCTATAAGTAATATTATCGATCTCAATCGGATTAATGGGATCTGCAATAACAAGATAAGCAAAGGGTTCTCCTTGTATCCCTCTGAGTAAGCGATCTAAACAAGATAAATATTCTGCATTACTACTTTGTTTAATAGAAGGAATCCCTGTTAAACAAATTCCATGTTCCATTTCCTGTAATGGTTGAATTATTTTAGTCTTATAAGATTCTTTGTTGGGAGTTAGGTATTCTAATTGAGAGCCAGAGTATAAACCTCTAAAAAAGTGCTGAAATGAACGCATAAATGCGTCGGGAGGATGTTGGTTATGACGAACTCCCATATAGATATTATTGTAATATCCGTCATGAATAACTAAGAAAATTAATTGTTGATTATAATCACCATGACAGGCTGCTAAAGCAGTTTGAAGTGCTAAAAGAGGTTCATAGGGGTCGCCCAATAAAGGTTTACCTAATTGACCAATATGAATAAAATGGGGGGGCAATTGTGGTGGTGGTTTTTGAGCAACGCTAAATAGTTGAGAACAGTCATTGTCTAGAAATTCTAAATAATTCCGTCCACTGACATAGAGCAAAGATTGAGACATCACTGTTGCCATTGCCATTTGCTCTAAAAAAAAGTTCCGTTCTTGAGTTAAAGCTGTTACTTCTGAATTCATAATAAATCAAACTCCTTAAAATTTGAGCTTTTATGATTAATCAAAAACTATAAATTAAATATTTAGCCTGTTTTATTTTTTGTCGTAAGGCTGTTTGTAATGAGCAATAAGTGGCATAAATTGGTATTTTGACAAAATCTTCATCGCCTAAATAGGAAGCCACAATTTCTTCGCCACCTTTTCTTAACTGATTAATCATTGGACGAGCATCATCTTCTGAAAAATTCAAATTTCTCCACCAGCCCCATCCATTTCCTAAGTTTTCAAACTCCTCATCTTTCCATGCTTCATTGATTCCCTCAACTAGAGCTTTAGCTAGTTCTTGCATCGTGGCAACAATAGAAAAAGATTTATTTTTTATATCTTCTGAATCTATGTCATACTCGTCAGCAAATTCTTGCAGAGTGTCATAAAAATCATCACGCAGAAAAGATGGTGGCAATAAATCTATAATACCTAGTCCATACTTTTCGCAAATGGGTGTTAGAGATTGATTTACTTCTTCGCTAATTGCTTTCTCTAATCTTTCTAATTCTTTTTTTATTTCATTTTTTAACTGATCTGATTCACTCCAATCTTTTAATTCTTTTTTAATCCAATAAGCAATACGATCTGCATCTATAGATTTATCTCTCCAACATTGAAGATTACTTCTTGTTAAATCAGCAATTTTATCCCCAATAATTTCAATTAACTTAGTTGAACCATAATGTTTACCTAATATTTCCCATAGTTTATCTTCACAAAAACCGTCAATTTCCTGTTCAAAGTGACGAGTTTGAAGATCAATTCTGCCATAGCAAGATAATCCACGAGAAATACAAAGTTCAGGATTATTATCAAATCGAAAACTTAGATTTTTTGATTTAGGAAAACACTCTTTTACCAAATCTCTCACAGGTTGCATTTTTGATGCTCCACCAGTTAAGATAACAACTCCAATATCTTCACGGCTTAAGCCATTTTCTAGTAGTTTATTATCCAAATCATACTTAAGAAGTTGTTCACATCGCCCCAGCCATGAATAACCAGCTAATTGATCAATTTCGGGATCTTTATTGTTCGTGAAAAAATTAGAAATTAGTTGTGTTAAGGGGGTATTTAAAATTTCAGTCATCATGTCTCCCCAAATACAAATAAATAATTGGTACTCATCCAAAAATTCTATTTTTTTTAAACAGCAAGATTTTTTTTGATAAGCATCTTGATGATTAAAATAATTTTCTTTTATTTTTCTACATAAGAACTCTGCTTTAGCAGACAAAGAATGATTTTTAAATAAAAGACTTTTTAGAGCATCAATTTCGTCTTGATCTATTTTTTTATGAAGAGGATAATCAAAATCTAAACAATGACTTAAATTCCATTCCAGTATAGCTTTATCAATTAAAGAAGCACCTAAAGGAATACCAAGCGTAATAGGATTTCCTAGTATTTTTTTGCCTATAGTAATATCTAAAGTTGATGAGCCAAAATCTAAAACAATAATAGGCTGCTTCAACTCTGCCATCGTGATTGATTCATTGGGGGAAGAATCATCTTGAACGACATCAAAATAATAAGCAATAGCAGCATCAGATTCAGCCACTATTTTAGGATTAGGAATTCCAGCTTTTATAAAAAGTTTTTTGTAAGCCTCTAAAACTTTATTTTCATTTTGATCAAGCCAACCAGTTGGACAGCCAATAAAAGTTTCAATATTTTCTGTATTTCTCTGTAGTTGAGGAGCTTTATATAGAGCTTTTTGATAAACAGCTTTAGCAAAGTCTGAAATTTTCAGATCTCGATCGTCATAAATACCAGGCTTAGACTTAAAACCAATATCAAAAGAATCATCATTACTAGCTAAATCATTCAAGAAAACATCTTCCCCCCAAATCGTCTCTCCATCTGGCAAATAACCAATAACACTAATATCGGAAAATAGTAAATCGATGTTATTACTTTTATCTTGACATCCCTCAATATAAGTCAGTGCAGTTTCACCATGACCAAGATCAAAACCTAACACAATTACATTAGCTAAATCATGATTAGAAGTCATTTTTTTCTGCTCCTCTAATTAATACATTGAATTAATCTATTAACTTAAGTGATTATTTTGATGAATAAGGAATGCGTATTTTTCCTTTCCGAAAAATTTGCTCATCCTTTAAAATTGCAGGTATCTCAACAATTGGCTCACTAATTTTATTGCTAGTTTCAAAATTGTAGGTATGAGAGAGTTCTCGACTTAGAATTTCTAAATTGGATAACTTTTCAGAAGGTAACTCATCTACTTGAATTCCATACGCTCTTAATAATGATGGTAATTCTTCCTGCATAGCAAAATCTAAATCGTCAGATAAACCCGAATAGCGTTGTCCTGCTAATTTTTGAATAAATTCGATAATTTCAGGAAAATCAGATAATTGTGGTGTTTTTTCTTCTGGTTCAGACTGAGAAAAAGGTTCTTTTTCTAGTACCAATTTATCGATTTTTTGAAACAAATTAATTAGTTCTGACATCAACTTATCAATATCAAGCTCTAATTTTATTTGATTTCGCTGTTGTTTAGTTTTGCTAGACTTTGATTCTTGTTGAAAGAAATCACTAAAAAATTTGGCAGCACCACTTCCAATAGCAGCCCCGATAATTCCTCCCATTGGTCCTCCGAAAAAACCAAAGCCAGCCCCCACACCAGCCCCTATCGTAATGACTACAGTATTTTGAAGGGCAACTGATTCGGATGAATATTTTGATGATAGGTTCTCTTGAGGATGGTAGGCTTTAAACCTTACAGAATCTCCCAGTGTATCATGGGATTCTCTTAAAATCGCTAACAGTGCAAGTGCAGTTTTTGCCTGAGAAGGGGTTAGACTATTGATATAGTCTCCTCCTATATCCACATAAAAAGCTAATTCATTATGAATAATATCAGCTACCTCTTGTAAGCTGTTTACTCTTGTAAGTTTTTGCTTTAAGCTATCTTGTCTGTTGTAGTTAAAGGATTCAATTAGTTTATTTGACATTTTCATAACCTCCTTATTCAGTTATAAAAACTACTGGTTTTTTCTCGTTCTAGCTGTTCAACAACCTGAGACAATAGTAGCTGTGTGTAGTTTAATACCTCTCGATGGGTGTAACGACGGCAAGGACCTAGAGGACTTGGAGACTGGTGATTTCCAATACATAGTTTAAAGGCATCATGCAGATAGGCTAATTGAGTTGGTTCACAAGCTAATTCATAAGCACTTTGACCATATCTTTGTATCTGTCCATCCTTATCTAATAAGATAGATGCTGGAAGACATTGACCATTATGGTTGAATGTAGTGAGAGCGACGATCTGTGGTTCACTTATAGGTTCTAATCTCTGGGTGTTGCCATTTTCTAGGGATTCCTGACAATTAAGCCGACAAATTCGCCAATTAGTTGTTCTACAGTCAAAAGCATAAATACTAATTGGAATTGCCATACCAAACCGCCCATTAAGTGCACTTCAAAAGCACTTACTTACAAAAACTTATCAACCGACATCCCCTATTCTTCGCTAAGTTTCTGTCCTTACTTAAACTTATTACCTCTCTGAACTTTATAGATCTCATATTCAAATTGTATCTTTAATAAAGCTTACCTTACGTTGTAACTTTACTTATTGTTACAATTTGCCAAAATTAGGGCGTATCTGCAAATTCTCGTAAACGTTCAGAGGGTTATGCAAATAAAGGAATTGAATCCTCTTCTGTGTCAATAGACCTCTTGCAAAAGTGTTTCGTGGTATAATTAAAGATTGTTCATTTTTGGAATAGTTACTTCTTTTTTTCGAGCGATCGCCGGCTGTGAGAAATGCGGGAAACAAGATGCTGATGTGATCGCCACAATCCTACAAACCGAACACCAGTACCAAGTCCACCTTCTCACAGAAACTCACGTACTTGGTTGAAACCATAGTCTGCGTTTCGCACAACGCAGATTTTAAGCAAATATTAAAAATTTTTACCTAAATAAAACTCATTATCAGTCTTTATCTCAATCTGGCTTTGTTTTTCCCTCTCAATCTCAAGTTTTTGCGAAAAATCACACACTTGCTCAATAAATTGAACGTGTTCCTCGAATATTGACTGCAAATTGGTATGATTTTCTTTCATCTGGAACTGGACATAGGGACTTTGAGACAACAATAATATTCTCTCCTGGGTAGTACTACTGGTAATTACCTGCAAATCCAAAGCCTCAAAAAAGTATTTATTATCTCCCTCTTGATACAAATCCTCATAAGTCAGTGTGGAATTTTGCAGCACTTCTCTAGCACGCTGTACATAAATACTCCGAAGTTCGCTTTTAGCTGAATCCGCTTCTACTTCAGGAGGACTATACTGATAGGTTTCAGTCTCATCCAAAAGAGGATTATTACCTACTCCTATCTCTAAGGAATCGCTTACCCCATCACCATCAGTATCAAAGGAATAAGGATTAGTACCGTATCTTTCTTCTTCTCTAGTCGTTAGTCCATCTAAATCCAAGTCCAAAGACAGTCTTGTCTCTCGTAAAGTCCGTAATTCAGCAGCAATATCCTGTTTCTGTTGTTCTGACATGATCATCATTATTTATTTTTTAACCGAGTTTTTGTACATCAAATAGTAATTTAAAGAGAATTCAGAAGTCAGAATTCAGGAGTCAGAATAAAATGGGCTTTAACTAAGTATTTATAACCCACATTCGGCAGCCCCACAAATGAAGTAGGACAGAAATCGTCAAAAACCAGC
>RECR01000127.1 GCA_007693955.1 Gloeocapsa sp. DLM2.Bin57 | reverse complement strand
CTAAATTTAAATTAGGGACTAGGTTTGACCTAATCCCTAGAGCCTATTTAGGCTGCTGCTAGATTAGCTGCAGCAAAATCCCAATTAACTAACTTGGTGATAAAAGTCTCAATGTAATCGGGGCGTTTGTTTTGGTAATCTAGGTAATAAGCGTGTTCCCAAACATCCATAGTAAGTAGGGGAACTTGTCCCGCGGTTAGGGGGTTGTCTGCGTTAGGAGTTTTAGTAACTTTGAGAGTTCCATTATCTAACACTAACCAAGCCCAACCACTACCAAATTGAGTAGCACCCGCTTGTTTAAATTCGGTTACGAAGTTCTCAAAACTACCAAAATCGGCTTTGATTTTGTCAGCTAAAGCACCGGTAGGAGTTCCACCCCCATTGGGTTTAATTGAATTCCAGTAAAAGGTGTGATTCCAAGCTTGGGCTGCATTGTTAAAGATACCTGCTTTAGAAGCGTCACCGGCGATCGCTGTAATTACTTCTTCGATGGGTTTACTATCTAATTCTGTTCCTGCTACAGCTTTATTATAGTTGGTTACATAAGCTGCATGGTGTTTGCCGTAGTGAAACTCAAGAGTGCTTTTAGATATATGGGGTTCTAGCGCTGTTTGATCGTAAGGTAATGCTGGTTGTTCGTATGCCATTGTGTTCTATCCTCTTTAAGATCTGTTAGTTAGAATCATGTGAACTCAGCAATTTACTTGAATTTCTGAGCTGGCGCAATAAATCTTAACAAGTATATTTTAGCCTAAATTAGTAATAAAGTTAACCAAATATTGAACCATGTACAAAGAACAGTCTAGAATCAAGACTGATTTGGAGAGTAACTCTTGTCTGTCTCAATTGAGTTATCAAAGAGCTTGGGTAGAAATAGATCATAACGCCCTTAGACATAATGTTAAGGCGATTAAAGGGATTTTGCAGCCTAAAACACAACTGATGGCGGTAATTAAAGCAGATGCTTATGGTCATGGTGCGGTAAATGTAGCCCCAACTCTTTTAGAAGCGGGTTGTACTTCTGTGGCTGTAGCTACAGTGACTGAAGGTATCCAATTGCGTAAAAGTGGTGTTAACACCCCTATGATTATTTTGGGGGCTACTCCTACTCCAGCTGAAGTAAAGGCGATCGCCCTTTGGGGTTTAGAACCTACTTTATCTAGTCCTGAACAAGCATTACTCTCTAGTCAAGTCCTCCAAGAGTTAGGGGTAGAAGTAGGGGTGCATCTTAAGTTGGATACGGGAATGTCTCGTCTCGGTGTACCTTGGTACGAAGGGACTAATTTTGCTAGTTTGGTCAAAACATTACCTAATCTCAATATACTTAGTATCTACTCTCATTTAGCTACAGCAGATGACCCTAATCCAGAAGTAATGAGGTTACAGCAACAACGCTATCAAGAGGCGACCACCCAATTAAAAAGTCATGGTTTAACTCCTTTGCGGTTGCATTTAGCTAACTCTGCAGCTACTTTGACGGATTCTTCTTTACACTATGATTTAGTCAGGGTAGGTTTAGCTTTATATGGTTTATACCCTGCACCTCATCTACGTCAGGTAGTCTCCCTACGTCCCGTTTTAGAGGTCAAAGCTAGAATTACCCAAGTAAAAACTATCCCCAAGGGTACAGGGGTAAGTTATGGTCATCAGTTTATCAGCGATCGCCCTCTGCCAATAGCAGTAGTTGGTATTGGTTATGCTGATGGTGTTCCCCGCAATCTCTCCCAAAAACTAAAAGTCTTGGTGCGTGGTCAACTCATCCCTCAAATTGGCGCTATTACCATGGATCAACTGATGTTAGACGTTAGCAATATCCCTGATGTTCAACCAGGAGAAGTAGTTACCCTTTTGGGTAGAGATGGTAATCTTATGATCAGTGCTGATGATTGGGCTAATACTTTGGGTACAATATCCTGGGAGATACTTTGTGGGATTAAACATAGACTCCCCCGCATCAATAAAAATTTGTAGGTAAGCATCCATACCTTACTATTAATATAGTTGTTATTGATCCCCAACTGGAAGGAAAACCGTGAAAGCAATCACCATTCTTGGCTCTACTGGCTCTATTGGTACTCAAACCCTCGATATTGTTAGTCAATATCCCGAACAGTTTCGCGTCGTTGGTTTAGCAACAGGTAGTAATGTATCTTTATTTGCTACTCAAATAGCTCAGTTTCGTCCTGAGATTATCGCTATTCGTGATACCTCTAAATTAACCGAATTAAAAGAGGCTATCTCTTCTATTGACTACCAACCTCTAATCCTGACAGGAGATGAAGGTATAGCAGAAGTGGCGCGCTATGGTGACGCTGAAATTGTGGTCACTGGTATAGTAGGTTGTGCAGGTTTATTACCAACCATCGCCGCTATCACCGCGGGAAAAGATATCGCTTTAGCTAATAAAGAGACTCTCATCGCTGGTGCTCCCGTTGTACTACCTTTAGTAGCCAAGCATGGGGTTAAATTACTTCCTGCTGATTCAGAACATTCGGCTATCTTCCAATGTCTGCAAGGTGTTCCCTCTCAGGGCTTACGACGTATTATTCTCACCGCTTCTGGGGGGGCTTTTCGCGATTATCCCGTGGAAAAATTAGCCTCAGTTACCGTACAAGACGCTCTCAAACACCCCAATTGGTCTATGGGACGTAAAATTACTGTAGATTCTGCTACCCTGATGAATAAAGGTTTAGAGGTAATTGAGGCTCATTATCTCTTTGGTTTGGATTATGACCACATTGATATCGTTATTCATCCTCAGAGTATTATTCACTCTCTTATAGAATTACAAGATACTTCTGTTTTAGCTCAATTGGGTTGGGCTGATATGCGTCTGCCTCTACTTTACTCTCTTTCTTGGCCCGAGCGCATTTATACTGATTGGCAACCTCTAGATTTAGTGAAAATTGTTAACCTGAGTTTTAGAGCACCAGATCACCACAAGTATCCTTGTATGAGTTTAGCATATGCCGCAGGTCGCGCTAGTGGCTCTATGCCTGCTGTACTTAATGCTGCTAATGAACAAGCGGTAGCACTATTTTTAGAGGAAAAGATCACTTTTCTAGATATTCCTCGTTTAATTGAGACCGTCTGCGATCGCCATCAACAGGATAACTCTCCTACTCCTAGTCTCGATGATATTCTCAGAATAGATCAATGGGCAAGAGCAGAAGTACTCAAAATTAGTCAAACACTTTGCTATTCTTAGAATGGATTTACTTATCTTAATTGGGGCAATTATTATTACCTATTTGGTCTTCAATTGGCTGGTAAAAGTTATTAAAGCTAGCTTCAACACAGCTATTTCTATAGCTTTGCTCGTTTTATTTTTACAGCTATTCTTCGGTATTGAACCACAGAAACTTTGGCAACAGCTAATTGATTTACCTGATGCTGTAAGATCTTTTGTCACCAATTTTCGTTCTTCTTTTTGAGCACAAAAATAGGGGTGTCTTGTTAACTACCCCTACTTTGCTTAGTGCGGACGGAGAGACTCGAACTCTCACATCAGAGATACTAGAACCTAAATCTAGCGCGTCTACCAATTCCGCCACGTCCGCTGGCTATTGAACCTTTATTATTATAAACAAGATTTACTAAAATTGCAAGTATTTTTCCCTCTCCCTCATGAATAATAAATTACTTAATAACCTGAAAATTATTTTAGTCGAACCCGCAGGACCACTGAATGTTGGTTCAGTAGCGCGGGTAATGAAAAATTTAGGCTTAACACAATTAGTGTTAGTTAAACCCCATTGTAACCCTTTAGGAGCAGAAGCGCGTCAAATGGCGGTACACGCCGAAGATGTTTTAACCAACGCACAACAAGTGGATGATTTAGCTGAAGCTTTACAGGGATGTCAAAGGGCGATCGCCACTACTGCTAGAATACGTACGGGAGGTTTATTATTAGAATCACCTCGGGAAGCTTTACCCTGGTTAATCTCAGCCAATCTTCAGACTGCTTTAATTTTTGGTCCTGAAGATCGAGGTTTAAGCAACGAAGAGCTTAATTATGCGCAAAGATATGTTTATATTCCCACTAACCCTGAGTATCCTTCTTTAAATTTAGCCCAAGCGGTAGCTATTTGCGCTTATGAGTTATCCCAATTAGTGGAAAAAGTATCTGTTAACGATACCGTGGTTAGGGAGGATTTAGCCAGTTTAGATGCACTAGAGGGATATTATCAGCAATTAGAGCAATTATTATTAAATATAGGTTATCTCTATCCCCATACAGCTAGTGCGAGAATGGCAAAAATAAAGCGTCTGTATGCTAAAGCACAATTAACCAAAGAAGAAGTAACTACTCTTAGGGGTATTCTCAGTCAAATCAACTGGGCTTTAGTTTATAATTCGAGTCAAACAAAGGATAAATCCGGGTAAGACCATCTTCTTCTGAAAGTTGACCTGGGATTATCTACAAATCTCTACAAGTCTTTGTTGGGGGTTAATTAACCAACCTAATCTAGTACCATTACTTAGATACATTGAGTTAGGTATTTCTAGAGATAGGGAAGGAATTTGCGCCATAATTATCTATCCTTGCAAATATTGGGCGATAAGCTTAATTAAGGCTAATCCGACTACGGAATTACCCTGAAAATTTAGGGGTGGACTATAACAGGCGATCGCTCCTTGTTGGGGTATAATAGAGAGGACAATACCACTGACTCCGGATTTAGTAGGTAATCCTATTTGATTTTGAAAATCTTGGGAAGCTTCATAGAGTCCACAACTTAACATTACTTCTCTAACGATCGCTTCGTTAGGATTATTATCTATTAGAAGCATTCCTAGTTTAGCGAAATCAAGGATATTTCCTGCTAAACAACAGATATGATTATAGGTATCAAGAGTAGTAAAAGGCTCAATTATATAACCTTGATTAAATAACTCCTGAATCAGTGCTTGATTTTTTTGATTAGGGAGAGATTTAACCGAATCAAGTACAGATTGTTCAAGTTCTAGGTTACAATTGGCTTGATCATTTAACCAGATACGCAGATTTTCACAACGAGTATAACCATCTTTTCCAGGAAGTAAAGCAGCTAAACTCATTGCACCACTATTAAGCATCGGATTCCTAGGAAAACCTTGATCTTGACGTAATTGCAGTAGAGAATTAAAAGGATAAATAGAGGGTTGTTTACCTACTCGTTGAAAAATAATTTCAGCTCCGTAATAGTCTAATAGATATAATAATAAAAAAGGTTTAATTACACTCATCAGAGGAACTATTGCTGTGGTATCTCCTTGAGAGAATATTTTCTCTTCTTTAGTGAGGATACACACAGCAAAAGCATTAGAGTCAACAGCGTTGAGTAAAGGTATATACTCTAGGATAACTCCTTGTTGAGCTTGAGCGCGAGCGTAATCAATCCAATTGTCTAATTGTTGTTGTTGAAGGTTGTTGAGGGATATCATCCAATATTAGAGAATAGGGAATAGGAAAGAGGTTTTCACGCGAGACAAGGTTTTTGAGAATATGTAATTTAAGTGCATCGATCGCTTATTTTAACAGAGATTTTTCTGATCAAGCGATCGCTTTAGAAAAGCTTTAGCTAAATTTCAGCTAATATTCAGCAAAGATTGTTATACATAAGGATAGTAGTTTTTAATGAGATTAGCTAATGAGACCTCAATATTTTCGACAAATCAAGTCTCAACGAGTGACTCTGGTGTTATTGATAGCAATCTTGTTGCTAACTCTCATCCTGACTCTTGGGTTTACTGGTTGGCATAATCTTAAACTAATTGGGCTATTTTTGGGAGAATGGCAATATAACCCCCCGGTGTGGTTAGAAGCGCCAATGATGTTACGCAAAGTCTTATTTTTTCCTGCTTTAGGGTTTTTTCTGATTGCTTTAGGAATTACTAAGATTTCACCTCAACCCCATAATTGGTCAAGAATTGCGGTGGTGTCTATTTTATTGGCTTTAGCGATACGCTATTTATTATGGCGTTCTTTATCTACTTTAAATCTCAGCGATCCTCTCAATGGTCTTTTTAGTGTAGCCTTATATCTGGTAGAACTTTTTGTGCTGTTTACCAGTCTTTTACAGTTATTTTTGATGTTGAAAATAAGCAATCGCCAACCAGAAGCGGATAGATTAGCGATCGCCGTTATTGAGGGTGATTTCCAACCTAGTGTCGATATTTTTATTCCTACTTATAATGAGCCTGAATTTATTCTCAAACGCACGGTTATTGGTTGTCAAGCCTTAGACTATGTCAATAAAACCATTTATCTTCTTGATGATACTAGAAGAAGTGAGGTAGCTAAATTAGCTCAAGAATTAGGGTGTGAGTATTTAACTCGACCTGATAATGCTCACGCGAAAGCGGGTAACTTAAATAATGCTCTCAGTCAAACCGAAGGTGAATTTATCGTGGTTTTTGACGCAGATTTTGTCCCGACGCGCAATTTTTTACAACGTACTTTGGGGTTTTTGCAAAATAAGCAGGTAGGTTTAGTACAAACTCCCCAAAGCTTTTATAATATCGATCCTATTGCGCGTAATTTGGGATTAGAAGAGATTTTAACCCCTGAAGAAGAGGTTTTCTATCGACATTTACAACCAATCAAAGACGCAGCAGGTAGTGTAGTTTGTTCTGGTACATCTTTTGTTGTTAGACGTTCAGCTTTAGAAGAGATTGGGGGTTTTGTTACTGATTCTTTAAGTGAGGATTATTATACGGGTATTCGTCTCTCAGCCAATGGTTATCACCTGGTTTATCTAGATGAAAAATTAAGCGCGGGATTAGCCGCAGAAAATATCGCATCTCATGCTACTCAGCGATTACGATGGGCACGAGGAACTTTACAAGGGTTTTTTATCGGGAGTAATCCTTTAAGGATTCCTGGTTTAACTTGGAAACAGAGATTAGCCCATTTAGACGGGTTATTGCATTGGTTTGCTAGTATTGCTACTGTATTTTTTTTGGTTATGCCATTGCTCTACGCTTTGTTAAGTATTGTTCCTTTAATAGCTAATCCTGGAGAAATAGTTTATTTCTTTTTACCTTATTATTTGACTCAGATTACTTTATTTTCTTGGTTAAATTTTCGTTCTCGTTCGGCTATTTTATCGGGAGTCTATGGGTTGGTGTTAGCTTTTCCTTTAGCTTTAACGGTGATTCAAGTCATGTTTAACCCTTTTGCGAAGGGATTTAAAGTTACTCCGAAGGGTACGAAAAACGATCGCCGTCATTTTAACCTCAAACTAGCTTTACCGTTGTTGATTCTATTTATTTTAACCGCAGCTAGTCTTTGGTATAATCTAGTTGCTTGTATTTTAGTAGCGATGGGACAATATTCAGCCTTAGCTAATCATGTTCGGGGAATGAGTCTAGGTTGGATTTGGAGTTTATATAATCTGATCACCCTAGGTGCAGCCTTATTAGTACTTTTAGATGCTCCCCAATTAGATATTAACCCTTGGTTTAATTTACGTCGAGTAGTCAAAATTACCCTTGAAAATCAGGATTTTTGGGGTATTACTCACTGTTTATCAGAAACCCAAGCTTATCTAGGAGTAACTGAATTAGGAATCTTACCCTTAGTTAGAGATAAAAACGTACCCGTAGAGTTAGATTTTGTCCAAGAAAAAATTAGCCTCAAAGGAGAAATTATCCGCACCGAGTTTAGCGAAGACTTCCCCATGTTAAAAATAGCCTTCTCTGAAGTAGATTTATGCCAACAGAGAAAATTAGTTGAGTTATTATATTGTCGTCCAGGACAATGGCAAAGACAAGAAACTCCAGGAGAATTGCATTCTCTATGGTTATTAGTTAAAATAGTTTTGAGACCTTGGATTATTTGGCGCAAATCTCCACGGATTTACGGATTAAAAGTGTCTCAAGTCTAAACTATTGGGGTAAAACAGTTCTCCAATTAGTTTTGGCTTGAGCTAATTGTGTATCACTGATTCTTGCTCCACTCAAATTAGCACCACAGAGATTAGCTCCTTTTAAGTTAGCATAGTTTAGGTAAGCAAAACTTAAATCAGCTCCTCTTAAATCTGCATCTTCTAAGTTAGCATAACCTAAATAAGCCTCACTAATATTAGCGTCTCTGAGGATTGCTTTAAAGAGATTAGCACGTCCAAAGTCTGCTTTAGATAAATTTGCTCCTTGAAAATTAACTTCTACTAATTGGGATTGGTGGAATTTTGAACCCGCTAGATTAGCTTTTTTGAGGTTAAATCGTTTTAATGATCGTTGACAAAAATCAACCCAACCGTAACTATAAGCTTCGAGTACTAATTCTTCGGTCAATTCTGCAGGTAGTTTAACGATTTTTTGGGAACTTTGACCTGGTTTACCTTTTTGAAGAGAAGGTTTATTAGCTTCTAGAGATTCCCCCTTCTGTGTCACATCAGTGCTATCTAGGCTTTGTTCGGATCTTTGACGACGACGATCTTGTAAATCTCGTATAGCTTCAGCTTGAGCTGAAACACGACGATTAGTAGAGGGTTTCTGGGATAACATCCCTGAGTTTAACATCCCGGAATTTAACATCCCTGAACTCAGAGAATCCCGATTCCAGGACATATTATGATTAGGTAATGATCCAGAAGGTTGTGTCATTAATCCTCCCGATAAATCCTGAGAGTCTTCTTCAAATTGAAGAACTTCGAGAATTTCTTTACCTGATTTGTAACGATTACGTACCGATAACTCTAGCATTTTTTCTAAAACTTGAGTTAAGGTTGGACTCAGGCTAACGTATTCGTGCCATTGTAACTCACCAGTAGCTGGGTCTATACCTAAATCTTTGGGCGATTTTCCTGTAAGTAGATAGATAGCGGTGACACCTACAGCATAGATATCGCTAGCATAAACGGGACGCATAGCTAATTGTTCCGGGGGTGCAAACCCTAGTGTACCAATTGCAAAAGCGGTTAAAGCGGTTCGACTAGAGGTATTGGCTGCAGCTAGGGTATTAATTTCGTTTTTAACCGCGCCAAAATCGATAAGGACGAGTTTATTATCTATGTCCCGACGAATGATATTAGCAGGTTTAATGTCGCGGTGAATGACTCGATTAGCGTGTATATAGTCTAACACTGGTAAAATTTCGGATAAGAAGTATTTGACTTTTTCTTCGTCAAAAACTCCTTGTTGTTTGATTTCTTGATGTAGGTTTAATCCTTGAACGAATTCCTGGATCAGATAAAATTGTTCTTGAACTTCAAAATAGTCTAAAAGTCTCGGGACTTGAGGATGATTCCCTACTTTACCTAAAGTTCTAGCTTCTCTAGCGAATAATTCTCGCGCCATTTCTAATAATCCTGGTTCGCTGTTAGAAGGGCGTAATTGTTTAATTACACAGCAAGGATTGCCAGGTAAGGAGACGTCAACCGCTAGAAAAGTTGCGCCAAATCCCCCTTTACCGAGTTTTTTGACGGTCAAGTAACGATCGTGCAAGACTAGGCTTGAGCCACAGGCTTGACATTGCTTAACATTGGGGGGGTTTTGAGGACGAGAACAATCAGGATTTAAGCAGTAGCCCATTATTGAATTACCAATATTATTGTGTGCCGGAACTACCTAGTCAGTCACTGATACTTTTATGGGGTATAGAGCGACATAGTTTTGTACTTTACTGCAGTAACTTTACTATCGTTGGACGCAGTAAGAGTAATCTCTACAATTCATTGTACATTAAAAGCTTTTTTTGGTCAACTTACACTATATTTGAGTTCGGGGGAAAGGGGGAAAGGGGTTCGCAGTAGCGCAAAGCGCAGCAACGAGCTTAATTCTTCATTTCCCTTTTATCTCTTAAATTAAAGTCATCACACTTGCGGCGATCGCTTGTAAAACTGTAGCAAAAGCGTAAGTTCCCGCATAACCAATAGTAGGTATGGAGCTACGGGCTTCAGCGCTGACTGCTGCCATAGCAGGAGTAGCAGTAACCGCACCTGTACTAGCACCTAGAACTAAAGCAGGGTTCATCTTGAGTACATAAACACCATATATAAATACAGCTAACACAGGAGTTGTAGCGATAACCAAACTACAGAGAAAAAAGCTGATATCTAGTGCACTGATAGCTTCAGAGAAACCTTGACCTGCTTTTATTCCCACTCCTGCCAGGAAAAATAATAATCCTAGTTCCTTAAAAATCCACAATGTCGCTGGTGGAACACGACCAAAGGTAGGATGAATAGAACGTAAATACCCTAGTAAAATACCTACAAATAATAAACCTCCTGCACTTCCTAAACCAATCTTAATCCCATTAATAATAATATTAATCTTTCCTAGGAGAAATCCCCCGACAATCCCTCCTGCGAAGGTTACTAAGTCTGTAGCGTTAAAGTCTCTTTCCACGTAACCGATTTCTTTAGTTAATTGTTCTAAGTTTTTTTCAGGACCTGAAATGGTTAAAACGTCTCCCCGAGAAATTGCTAATTCAGGGTTGATTTGTAGGTTAATTCCCGAACGAGATATTCTTGTAATATGACAAGCATACTTATCATGTATTCCCAAGCTTTCTAAGGTTTGACCAAATACTCTCTCTTTGTTGATGGTTATATCTTGGGTAATGATTTTCAGCTTTAATAAGTCAGCGTCTGCTACTTCTGCACCGAATAACTGATCTAGAATGTCTTGTTGGGCGATCGGTCCCCAGATTAACAGGCGATCGCCTAATTCTATGGTTGTTTCTGGTGAAAAGTCAGTGTACACATCATTCTTCCTTTTATAACGCAAAACTAAACATTGAGTAAAATTGTGAAACTCAGTCATAGTTTTACCAATTAAACTCGGATTATTGACTTGATAAGCTCTTAAAGTTAAACTCCAATCATCATCAAGACGATCTTGATCTCCTTCAGTAACGTTTTTCTCTTCTGCGGCTTTTCTAGACTCAGCGACTAAATCAAAGCGAAATAAATTAGGTATGCTACGGGCAAGTAATATTGCTGATATATCGCCGATTAAAAAAGTTAAAGCGGAACTGATACTGATACTTTGACTCATTTGTGGAGCGGCTTCTAAAGCTGCAGCTACTCCTGCAGGACTAGTTAAAGATCCTGCTAGTAATCCTGCTGCTATCCCTGCCTCAAAACCAAATACCTGTGCAAAAATATAGGTTAACAGGAAGCCAATACCTGTGGCGATCGCTGCTAATCCAACATATTTTGCTCCTTCTGGTAAAACCACGCTAAAAAAAGCAGGACCTGCTTGAAACGCTACCGCATAGAGAAAAAAGAATAAACCGATAGTGTCTAATCCCTCGTCAACGTTAAAGCCAAAATATCCAAAAATCAGACCGGCGATTAATATCCCTGGAGGTGCGCCTAATTCTAAACTACCTAGACGAATATTGCCAATGAAATACGCTAGACCTAGCAAAACAAATGAGACTAATTCGGGAGAATCCTTAAGTAGTTGAATAATATCTATAGCCATTGTTATTACTGAGTGGTTTTTATTACTTTAACTCAAGTCTCCTCATAAAGAGTTCGTAGTCAGGAGTTAGTAGGAAGAGAGGGTTAGGGGTTAGGGGTTAGGGGTTAGGTATTAGGTGAAATACTGCTCGGTCAAGGTTAAAGTTTATGTTGTGAGGTAGATTGAGAATGCGCGAAAATTCTACATTTCCCTATTCCCTCTTCCCTATTTAAATTTTTAACTCTTTAAATGTTTGTTCGAGAATTTTAGCTGAGTTGAGTAATAATTCTTGTTCATATTTACTCAAAGTCAAATTAACGGTTTTAAGTACACCTTTTTCGTTAATTACCGTAGGAAGACTTAGACACATATTGTTAATACCATAAAAATCATTGACTAAACTACTGACGGTTAGTACTCTTTCTTGTGAACCTAGAATTGCTTTAACGATGTCGGTTACGGTTAAACCAATCCCATAGGAAGTATAACCCTTACGTTGGATAATTTCATAGGCTGCATTTTTGATTTGACTAAATAAGTCATCTAATTCTTGACGATTTTCTACTGATAAAGAGTCTAGGTCATCTGTTAATAATAATTTCATTCCAGCTACATTGGCTGTACTCCACACAGGAACTTCACTATCTCCATGTTCTCCAATGATATAAGCGTGGACGCTACGAGCATCTATACCGAGTTTTTGGGCGATAAGTTGACGAAAACGAGCAGAATCTAGGACTGTACCCGAACCAATTACCCGATAACTAGGAAAACCAGTTATTTTCAAGGTAACATAGGTCATAATATCTACAGGATTACTGACAATTAATAAGATGGCGTTGGGACAATATTTGACCACATCTGCTAAAATACTTCTGAAAATAGCTACATTGCGTTCTAAGAGGTTTAAACGACTTTCACCAGGTTTTTGGGCTGCTCCCGCGGTAATAATCACTACATCGGCATTTTGTCCTACATCAGCTACTGTACCCGCTTTGAGATCCGTGGGGTCAAGAAAAGGCAGACCATGGATTAAATCCATAACCTCACCTTCTACTTTCTCTTTGGCGATATCTTGTAAAATTAACTCGTCAAAACAATTTTGGATTAACATTGAGTAAGCACAAGCTAAACCTACTTGACCAACTCCAATAATCACGCCTTTACGAGGACGAAGAGTTGATGCTTTCTCAACTTCTGAACTGGGTATAAAGATTTTATCAAACATACCGATAGTTTTTGATTCATAGCTACGCTGATCATCATAGCTACCCTCTGTTAAGATTAAGTTATCTTCATGAGGGAAGAGAGGGGAGTGTGGGGAGATGGGGAGAGGGAGGAGACTTCGGAGACGGGAGTAGGGAGAAGGGAGAAGGGAGAGAGGGGGAATGGGCGAAAAACTCATTAATTCGCGCATTCGGAATAACACCTAAATCATGACAAATTATTAATACGTGCACAAGGTTCGAGAGCTTTGATAATATCATCACCATAACTACGATAATTAACTCGATTGTCGAGAATTACTAAAGTACCTTGACTATTGCGTAGAGGGACGATCGCTTTTTGCATCTTATTTAAAGCAGTTGGTAGTAAATAACCCCGAAACCAATCTTGACGCTTTTGTTTATAGTAATTAACTCTACTAGCTACCACAGGATGTTCAAGAGAAGGAAGGGGTAAGGTAACCATAATTAGTAGTTCCGGAGACCAAAATGGCTCTGCTTGTTCACACCAAAACTCCCAACCACTGATTAAAATACCATTAGTAGGCAAATCTTGGGTTTCTACCTGAACCCTTGAACCATACTCACTAGCTAAAATAGCAGCTAATTGACCTTTCAGGGGTAAATCATCGACTAAGATGACTAAACCTTGATTGGTGATTAGCTTGTTGATCTCTCTATATAGTGCAAATTGAAACTCTGGAGTATTAGGAAACGGAAACCTAGCAGGTGAGTAAAGTTGAATTAATTCTCTCTGAGCATCAGGAGCAAAGTTTAACTGTAGAATATCTTCTAACCCTAGAGTAGCAGTAATTTGTTTATCGATAAATTGACCCATAATCACGACGGGTTGTCTAGTCCAAATTTGGCTTAAATATCCTGCAACAGAATGGGGTGCTAAAAAAAGATGAAATTGTCCTGTCTCTCTTTGTAGAGAAGCCCAGAAAATTTGTTCTCCCTGTTGCCATTGTCTCCAAAAACGCTCCATAACAGGAGATAATAACCCTAAACTGCCTAAATTATCCCAAAGAGACTCTAATTCTATTTGAATAGATTCATCTAAAGCATAACAACCGTAAGGATTGGGGGGGTGTTGATAAAGGTTTTGAGTAATTTTGACTTTGACTGTGGTAATATTGTGTTGTTGAGAGTTAGCTTGTTGTAATTGCTCTAACCAATCTTGGGGGGTAAGATCTAGGGTTAATTGTTGACGACTCCAGGTTTCTAAATCTTCTGCTTGAATAATTACCGTAGGAAGAGAATCGGGAAAATGTCCTAAATGGTTAAGGCGATCGCTCAACCAGTTAGGAAAAGAAGTAATCATGAGTTTTGATTGAGATAATTCTACCTCACTTTGATGCTCTTTGAGCCAGTTTTGTAAATGGGGAATATCCTGCTCTAATAATTTTACTTGCCAAGCTTCGGGTACAACTAATAAAATATTTTCCGTAGTCAATAAAGCGGGTATTAAATAACTCAAGCTATAGCGCTCAACTTCTGTACCAGTTTGGATTAAGCTAGAACGTCCTATTCGTAATCCACGCGCTACTAAACGAGCGATCGTTAAATGATGGGGCCAATCAATGTCTCGATGTTCCCTAAGATAAGCTTTTAATAAAGCGTGAACCTGGACTTCTAAGAGCATAAAATCTATTTCTATGAGATGATAAAAAATTACTATCAATGATCAAAATAATAAGATGGCTCATATTCAATTCATGCAAGGTATCACAGAAGAAACCATACCTGATGTTCGTTTAACTCGCTCTCGTAATGGTAGCACTGGTACAGCAACTTTTTACTTTGACTCCCCTAAAGTTTTGGATAGTGACAATACCGAAGAAATTACGGGTATGTATCTGATTGACGAAGAAGGAGAAATGGTGACAAGAGAAGTCAAAGGTAAGTTTATCAATGGTAAGGCTAAAGCACTAGAAGCTACTTATATCATGAAATCAACTGAAGAATGGGACAGATTTATGCGCTTTATGTCTCGCTACGCTGAAGAACATGGTTTAGAATTTAATAAATCTTAACAGAAAAGT
>RECR01000126.1 GCA_007693955.1 Gloeocapsa sp. DLM2.Bin57 | reverse complement strand
TAATTAAAAAAGTGGGGATGGGCATCGCCTCACTCAAAAACGGTCAATCATCTCTGAAGGTGAAAGACAAGAAGCCTACACCATAATCTTTGATTCGGTGTAGGAGTATGTCACGTTTAACAGGAGATTATTTTCAGGGCTATTCTACATCAAGCAATCTGACAATTGTTGACGTAGTTTATCATGATCTAAGTCTTGACCAATTAAAACTAATTGATTTTTGGGTTCACCACGCCATTGGTCATCTTCTATGGTAAAACGTTTACCACTAAGGTGGAAAATATGACGGTGGGGACTCTCGTCAAACCAGAGAATACCTTTAGCGCGAAAAATCGAGACAGGTAATTGATTATCGAGAAAGTTTTGGAACTTACGAATCGATAAAGGGCGATCGCTACTAAAAGATAAAGAAGTAAACCCATCGTTTTCGAGGTGATGAGAGTGATCGTGATCGTGATGGTGATGATCATGATCGTGTTCGTGTTTATCTTCTACTCCATAATATTGATCCGACTCAAATAAACCTACGCTTAAAACCAGAGATAGAGGTACTTGAGATTTAGAGGTACGTAGAATTCTCGCACCTGGTTTAAGATCTCTAATTTTTACTTCTAGTCTATCTACATCTGCTTCATCTACTAAGTCAATTTTGTTGAGGATAATGATATCACCGTAGGTAATTTGACTATAAGCTGCTTCAGAGTTAAATAGATCTAAGCTAAAATTCTCACAATCTACTAGGGTAATAATTGAATCAAGACGAGTCATATCCCTTAATTCTGTCCCTAAAAAGGTTAAAGCTACAGGGAGAGGATCTGCTAAACCCGTAGTTTCTACCACTAGATAATCGATTTGTTGCTCTCTTTCTAAAACTGTATAGACTGCTTCTACCAAGTCATTATTAATGGTACAACAGACACAACCATTATTGAGGGCGACTAAATTATCTTCGGTTTCCACAATCAATTCATTGTCTATACCAATTTCCCCGAATTCATTAACCAGTACCGCGGTTTTAAGTCCTTCTTGATTGGTTAAGATATGGTTTAATAGGGTAGTCTTACCACTTCCCAAAAAACCAGTGATAATGGTGACTGGTAAACCTTGTTTTGGTGCGTCAAGAGATTGCATAAAGATTAGAGGAATTTACTAGTATTGTTTAATATCTAAGTTATTTCATTGTAGCGTGACCTACCCTATCTTTCTCTAAGATAGGGTTACAATTTTTGCTGAAAGTTAAGATTCTACAACTTCATAACAACGCTCACAGAGGGTAGGATGTTGACTAAATTCACCTACTTTGGGGGAATAATTCCAGCATCTCTCGCATTTGTGTCCAATAGCGTGTTCAATGGCAATAGCTATTTTACCATCAACAGAATGATAGGTAGCAGAAGCGATCGCCTCAGAAGAAGTAGCTAATTGTACTTGAGAAGCTAGGAAAAGATAGCGCAATTCATCTACTCCCTTACTTTCATCTACTAGATATTTTTCTAATAGCGCTTTTGTTTCTGCTTCACCACTCCAGAGTATGACTTGAGAATCCAAAGATGAACCAATCATTTTAGCTACTCTGGCTTGTTCCATAACCTTATTAACTTCATTGCGTAACTCTCTGAGGATTCCCCAAGGTTTAGCTAATTCAGGTTGATTCCATTGAGGATCTAATTTTAGCCATCCCGACTCAAACACTGATTGGGTAGGTTGAGGGTAGGGTAAGTATTGCCAAATATTTTCTGCCATATGACACAGTACAGGAGCGATCGCTTTGGTGAGATTTTCTAAAACTATTTGTAAGACTGTTTGACAACTACGACGTCTATGAGAATTTACTCCTGAGATGTATAGTCTATCTTTGGCGATATCTAGATAGAAATTAGACAAATCTACCACACAGAAATTTTGCACAGTTTGAAAGAAGCGGAAAAATTGATAACTCTCAAAAGCGTCGGTAATTTCGGTGAAAACCTCTGTGCTTCTGTGCAGCAGATATTGGTCTAATTCTGGTAAGTCAGTATAGGGGATAGTATCGGTTTCGGGGTTAAAATCGTGTAAATTCCCCAACAGAAAACGCGCGGTATTGCGGATTTTGCGATAAATATCAGCCAATTGTTGGAGTATATTCTTACCGATACGTACATCTGTCGAATAATCTACCGAAGACACCCATAAACGTAAAGTATCTGCACCATAGGGGGGATCTTGCTTTTGGTTTTTCCCACCTGCGATAATTACTAAAGGATCAACTACATTCCCCACAGATTTACTCATTTTATTGCCTTTTTCATCTAAGACAAAACCATGGGTTAACACTGTTTGATAGGGAGCAATCTTATTAGTTGCTACACTAGTGAGTAGGCTAGACTGAAACCAACCTCGATGTTGATCTGAGCCTTCTAAATACATATCTACTGGGTATTTTAAACCTCTTTGTTTAGCTACCGCCGCCCAAGAAGAACCAGAATCAAACCAGACGTCCATTGTATCAGTTCCCTTGCGATAGCGATCGCTTTGTTGGCGATAAGATTCTGGTAATAATTCTTTTACTGATAATTTCCACCAAGCATCAGAGCCTTGTTCAGCTATAATTTGTTGTACGTGAGCGATCGTTTCGGCATTTAATAAAGGTTCGTTCGTTTCTATGTCGTAAAATACTGGTATAGGTACACCCCAACTGCGTTGTCGAGAGATACACCAATCGCTTCTCTCGGCTACCATAGGGGTAATGCGGTTTTGTCCTTGACTTGGTATCCATTCTACCGAGGCGATCGCTTTTAATGCTTGGCTACGGAATCCTTCTACTGAAGCGAACCATTGCTCTGTAGCGCGAAATATAGTTGGTTTTTTGGTACGCCAATCATAGGGATATTTATGCACGTATGGTTCTTCTTTTAATAAAGCCCCCTGAGCGTTTAAAGCCGCGATAATTGCTTGATTAGCGTCTTTAAGTACATTTAACCCTGCGAATTCTCCCGCTTCTGCTGTAAAATTCCCCGCGTCATCTACAGGAGATAGAATGGGTAAACCGTATTTTTGTCCGACGATATAATCTTCTTGTCCATGTCCTGGTGCGGTATGTACTAAACCTGTACCTGATTCTGTGGTGATATAATCTCCCCCAATTACTATGGGACTTTCCCTATCATAAAGAGGGTGACGATAGGTACAATATTCTAAATCTTCTCCTCGAAGAGTTGCTACCACCTCTAGATTAGTTCCGATAATCTCTGTTAATCTACTGACTAACTCTGTAGCTACAATCAGATAACGATGGGTTGGACTACCCGTTACCACTGCATAACTCAACTCAGGATTAACCGCTACTGCTAGGTTACCAGGAATTGTCCAAGGAGTGGTCGTCCAAATTCCTACCCCTAAATCTTCTGCAAAAGGGGTAAGAATTGCTTGAGCTTTTGTTCCTATGCTTACTACCTTAAAAGCAGCATAGATACTTAAAGAAGTATGACCCTCGGGATATTCTAACTCAGCTTCAGCCAAAGCTGTACGAGAACTTGGACTCCAATGTACAGGTTTTAACCCTCTATAAATATATCCTGATAAAGCCATTGCCCCAAATACCCCTATTTGGGCTGCTTCGTATTCTGGGGTTAGAGTTAAATAGGGATGTTCCCAATCTCCCCACACTCCAAAGCGTTTAAACCCTTCCTTTTGTTCTGTTACCGCTTCTAGGGCGAATTCTTCGGCTAATTTGCGCAATTTTAAGGGGGTTAACTCTGCTCTTTCGGCAGATTTCATCTTTTGTAAGACCTTTAGCTCTATCGGTAACCCATGGCAATCCCAACCAGGAATATATTTAACTTTATAACCTCTAAGTAGTTTATACTTATTTATAATATCTTTAAGAGTTTTATTCAAAGCGTGTCCCATGTGTAGAGAGCCATTGGCGTAGGGTGGTCCATCGTGGAGAATAAAGCTTTCCTGGGGGTTTTCTTGGGATAATCGCTCATAAACTTGGTTTTCTTGCCAAAATCGCTGTAACTCTGGTTCTTTGGCAACAGAATTAGCCCTCATCTCAAATTTAGTTTGGGGCAAATTAACGGTATTTTGATAACTCTTGGATTCTGTCACAGTTTAGTTTTGCTTAACAATAGTTATTATCTTATTTTAGCTTAATATGGTGTGGGATTCCCTCATCACCTCAGATCTGGCATCTTTGGCAAAAGTTACTAATTGAGGTAGGGGGTAGGGATGGTTAAAACCTTTACCAGAAAGAAGATTTGGGGCAAATAGTACTTTTGTACTTAGGCAAGATTTGAGATCACCGCAAAAGCTTCTTACTACATTAAATGAAAATAAACGTTAGTCACTCCAAAATTTAGGGAACTATATAATTAGGACAAAGGCAGAGTGAATAAATAACAGAAAATAATCTAGTAGTATGACCCAGTTATCCCCACAACAACCAGCCCCCAATCCCCAAGACGAAAATAACCCAGGGATTGAAGCGGTAATAACAGGTACAGAAATAACTAATCAAGTAGCACCAAAAGTAGTAACTAACACTCAGCAACAACCATCGGGAAATTGGTGGCAAAAACTGAGTGTCCAAAATAAAGTTGGCTTAGTAGCGATCGCCTTAAGTACCCTTCCCGTATTAACCCTAGGGGGAATCAGTTATTATCTAGCAACTCAACAAACCCGTAAAGACATCATCGCAACACAAACAAGAGAAACCAGAAGTATAAACGACGCCATCCAATTATTTGTGAGCGAGCGCGTTAAAGACGTCAGCGCAGTAGGACAATTAGACTTATTCGCCGATCCAGAATTAAGAGCTAATAGCACTAACGCCGAAAAAAACGCCAGATTAGACATCTATCGTCAAACTTATCCCTATTATCGCAATCTAGTCTTTTTAAATAGCACAGGTCAAGTACTAGCCTTGTCAGGAGAGCCACTAGAGGAAAGCGAACAAGCATTCTTTCAACAAACATTAGGTAGAGAAAAACCGCTAATCAGTCAACCCCAATATAGTCAAACCGACAAAACCCATAAATTTTATATCACCGCACCAGTCAAAGACAAAAACACAGGACAAATCATTGGTATAATTGGTGCAAGTATTCCTACAGATGTTTTTAATCCACTTTTGGCTAGATACCAACTAGAGTCAAAAGATTTCTTCGTCATTGATGGTAGTGATAAAGTTACAGCAGCGAGTACAGCAGCTCATATAGGTCAAGGAATAGAAGAAATTTTCCCCAATCTCCCCTTACAACTAGAAGACACCTACGCCTTTGACTTTCAAGGAGGAGAACAAAAAATAGTAGCCCTGTTAGCCTCGAATCAACTCAAAGAATACGATTTAAACTGGAGAACAGCTTTAGCCACCCCAGTAACAGTAGCTAAAACAGGACGAAACCAAGGACTCCCCATAATTTTAAGTACCCTAGGATTAGGTTTAGTGAGTGCAGGTATAGGCAAAACTTTAAGCGATCGCTTGACCAAACCCATTATCCAAGCAGCCCAAGCCAGCGAAACCCTAAAAACTACAACTTTAGAGACACCCCTAGTCGTAGAAAGTACAGACGAAATAGGCACTTTACAAAGTAGCCTCAACACCGTCAGCGATCGCCTAGAATATCTGGTCAAAGAACAACAACTAACCAACGTCCAAGCAACTAAACTGAGAGACATTACCCTGAAAATAGCAGGAGCACTAGATAGAGAGGCAATCTTTGAAACCGTACTCAAAGAAATCAGAGCTAGTCTCAAAACAGATAGAGTAATCATCTACCGCTTTGACGAAACTTGGCAAGGTAAGATTATAGCAGAATCCCTAGCCCCAGGCTGGCCCAAAGCACTAGGAGCAACCATCGCTGACCCCTGTTTTGCTGAGAGATACGTAGAAAGATACAAAAAAGGGAGAGTCCAAGCTACCCCAGATATCTCTAACGCGGGTTTAACCGACTGTTACCTTCAACAATTAGAGCCCTTTGGCGTCAAAGCTAATCTAGTAGCACCAATAGTAGTCAAAAATAACTTACTAGGACTATTAATCACCCACCAATGCTCCCACACCCGCGAATGGGAAACCGCAGAAATTGACTTCTTCAGTCAAGTAGCAGCCCAATTAGGACCAGCTTTAGAAAGAGTTGACCTCCTCCAACAACAAAAACTTGGTATCAAACTAACAGAAATGTTAAAAGATGTCACCCTGAAATTAGCAGGAGCATTAGACCTAGATACAATCTTTGATAAAGCAACCGAAGAAATTAGAGAAATCATCCAAGCAGATAGAGTAATTATCTACCGCTTCGATGAAACTTGGCAAGGTACAATAGTAGCTGAATCAGTGCAAGGAAATTGGCCAAGAGCATTAGGAGCAACCATCGCTGACCCCTGTTTTGCTGAGAGATACGTAGAAAAATATAAACAAGGTAGAGTACAAGCTACCCCAGATATTCGTAACGCGGGTTTAACCGACTGTCATATTCAACAACTAGAACCCTTTGGGGTTAAAGCTAACCTAGTAGCACCATTAGTAGTAAAAGGAGAATTGCTAGGTTTACTTATCGCCCACCAATGTTCAGCACCACGTAACTGGGAAGCAGGAGAAATAGGCTTCTTTGGTCAAATCTCCACCCAAGTAGGACTAGCGATCGAACGTATAGAACTAGTAGAAGCCCAAAAACGCGCCGAAGCTGAACAGCGCAGCGGTAGAGAACAACTACAACAACGAGCCTTAGAACTACTCATGGAGGTAGATCCCGTCAGTCAAGGAGATTTAACCATTAGAGCTAGCGTCACCGCAGACGAAATAGGGACAATCGCTGACTCCTATAACGCCACCATCGAAAGCTTACGACGCATCGTAACCCAGGTACTCGACGCTAGCCAACAGGTAGCCGAAACCACCCTTACCAACGAAACCTCTGTACAACAACTATCCGTAGAAGCCATCACCCAAGCCGAAAACATCAGTTCAGCTCTCGATGAAATCCAAGCGATGACCGAATCAATTCGAGCAGTCGCGATGAACGCCGAAGAAGCAGAATCAGTAGTAAAACAAGCAGTAGAAAGCGTAGAACTAGGTGATGAAGCGATGAACCGCACCGTAGATGGGATCATGGCTATTCGAGAAACAGTAGCCGAAACAGCTAAAAAAGTCAAACGCTTAGGAGAATCAACCCAGAAAATCTCTAAGGTAGTTAACCTGATTAGTAGTTTCGCTGAACAAACCAACCTATTAGCACTTAACGCCTCTATTGAAGCAGCCCACGCGGGAGAAGAAGGACGAGGTTTCGCAGTAGTAGCCGATGAGGTGCGCTCTCTAGCTCAACAATCAGCCGAAGCTACAGCAGAAATTGAAAAAACAGTAGCCGAAATTCAAGCAGAAACTAACGAAGTAGTCGCCGCCATGGAATCAGGTACAGAGCAAGTAGTTACAGGTACTAAATTAGTAGAAGAAACCAGAGGTAACCTCAACCGCATTACCGTAGCTTCAGCCAAAATTAACCAATTAGTCGCTGAAATCGCTAAAGCAGCAGGAGAACAAGCTAAAACTAGCGAGAATGTTTCCCATACTATGACCGATGTAGCCACGACTTCTAATAAAACCTCTAACACCGCTACAGAAGTGTCAGAATCCTTTAAACGACTGCAAAATGTAGCCCAAGAGCTACAAGCTACCGTCGGTAGATTTAAAGTACAGTAACCCACATAAGTAACTAACAGCCATGACTCAAACCTCTCCTGATAGACAACAAGAGGAACTTAACTCTAATTATCTTCCCCCGGAATCTCCCCCTAAACCGGTAATCGAGATCACCCATCCTCCTTCCCCTTCCTCTGAAAAAAACTGGTTACAAGACCTACCAGTTGGTAGTAAACAGCTCTGGACGAGTCTATTACCAGCCCTAGTCTCTATTCTTGGTCTAGGAGGAGCAGGAATTTGGTTACTAGGGCAACATCAACAAGCTAATCTACTCAATCAGGCTAAATCTGAGTTGGAAATTATCTCTAATCTCCCTCCAGAACAACTAAATAACATTAATAATATAGGATATACCGCAATTTATCCTAGTCAAACTACAGCAACTATTGAACCAGGGGTAGAAAGGTTAATTCAACAAGCAATTACTAATAACCAGGCTACAGGGAAAGCTAATATTCAAGGAGTAGAAATGCTTCTAGCTGCTAAGACTATTAGCCCAGAAGATGTCTTAGTTCGGGGTGTTCCTAATCCTCCTCTCAATGTAGGCTCAATTTTGGGGATAACAGGATTGGCTTTATTACTTAACCTGCTTACCGCTGTCTTGTTTAAAAAATATCTGACCACCAGAATAGAAAAATTAACCTCTTTTGTCCACAATTGGCAACCAGGTAAAGGTCAAACTCTGGCGATCGCAGGAGCAGACGAAATCGGTCAATTAGCTAGTAATTTTGACCACATAACTAGAGAGATAGAAGTTAATCAACAGAATCTGGAGCTAGAAACACAACAAGCGACTATGCTGGCAAAGATGAGTAATAACTCCGATTTGCGTGAGAGTAACTTACCAATTTTCCTAAATAATAAACTAGAAGAAGCTAGAAATATCCTCGCCCTCGATCGTCTCCTGATTTACCATATAACCACCGAAGGTAAAGGTCACGTAGCCCTAGAAGCCCTCGCTTATGGTATTGAAAGTTCCCTAGAAGCTTCTATAGATGATAATTGTATCCCCAAAAACTTACTCGAAGCCTATCAACAAGGTAGAGTTGTCCCTATACCAGATACAGCTAAGGCTAATTTTCACCCTGATCACCTAGATTTAATGAAACGTTTAGGGGTAAAAGCTAATTTAATTGTACCTGTTGTCAGTCAGGGGAAATTATTTGGCTTATTAATTGGACATGATTGTCAAAAAACCCACCCCTGGCAACCTAGAGAAATAAACTTCCTCAGACAATTAGCTATTCAAATAGGTATAGCCATAGATCGCGTTGCCTTAGAGAGAAAACAACAAGAAGATACCCAAAGTCAACAAAAACTCTCGGCAATTATCACCGAAATGGGGCAATTATCGACAGCAACAGAGATTTTTAACCTCGTTATTAACCAAGCGCGTGATACCTTGAAAGCAGATCGCGTGATTATCTACCGTTTTGATGAAACTTGGCAAGGTAAAATTATCGCTGAGTCTGTGGCTGAAGATTTCCCCTCAGCTTTAGGCGCAACCATCGCTGATCCCTGTTTCGCTGAAAAATACGTAGATAAATATAAACTAGGTAGAATACAAGCTACCCCAGATATTTATAACGCAGGGTTAACTGATTGTCATCTACAACAACTAGCACCCTTTAAGGTGAGAGCTAATTTAGTTACACCTATCGTTATCCAAGATAATCTTATCGGCTTATTAATCGCTCATCAATGCTCAGGACCTCGCAATTGGCAACGTCGAGACATAGACTTTTTAAGTCAATTAGCTATTCAAGTAGGTTTAGCGATAGAACGAGCTACAATTATGGAGAGTCAACGACTCAGTTTAGCACAACAACGCCAAGCTAAAGAACAATTGCAACAACAAGCCTTACAGCTAATGATGGAAATCTATCCCGTTAGTCAAGGAGATCTCACTATTGAAGCCAAAGTTACCCCCGATGAAATCGGAACTCTCGCTGATGCTTATAATGGACTAGTAGCTAATCTACGTCAAATCGTTACTCAGGTTCAACAAACAACCACAGCCATAATTGATAACACTGAGTTTAATCAAAATTTCCTCGAACAACTCGCCGCAAAAAGCGATCGCCAAACCCAAGAGATTATTAACTCTCTCGAACGCTTACAATTGATGAATGAATCAGTACGTAACGTTGCGGTTAGCGCTGAACAAGCAGAAGTAACACTCGCTCAAGCTAACCAGAAAATTGAAGAAGGAGAAGCCACTATAACTCGTACAGCTACAGAAATGCTCAATATACAAAACATAGTAGCAGAAACGAGCGAAAAAGTCAAAAAATTAGGGGAATCAAGTCAAGAAATAGGTAAAGTAGTCAGTCTAATCGGTAAAATAGCCGCCCAAACCCACCTATTAGCTTTAAAAGCCTCCATCGAAGCAGCTAGAGCAGGAGAAGAGGGTAGAGGTTTTGCTGTAATCGCCGATGAAGTAAGGTCACTGGCTTCTCAATCAGCAGAAGCAACCGCAGATATCGATAAACTCGTTGGGGATATCCGCAGTGCAAGTAATGATTTAGTCACGGCGATCGAAAACGAAAAAACACAAATAGAACAGGGAACTACACTAGTAGAAACAACCCGAGAAAGTTTAAGTCAAATTACCCTAGTTTCCAACAAAATAAATCAATTTATCGTCGAAATAGCTCAAACAGCTCTAGAACAATCCAGCGAAAGTACAGATATAACACAGGCACTGGCTCAGGTAGCAGCAATCGCTCAAGAAACTTCGGCAACCACATCAGAATCTCTGACTTCTTGTCAAAAATTATTGTCTATGACACAAGATTTACAAAAAAATACTGCTAAATATAAGCTATAGCACTCATGCACAAGGTAAGAGGGAAATGAAGAATTAAGAATGAGGCACTCATAGAATATGGTATATAGGAATGATAACACCTAACTCCTTTCCTCCAAACTCTTGAAATGGGTTTCACGACTTGAAAATATTAAACACTCGAGATGCGTACTGCTATTAAGATCAAAAACCATGATTAATCACGATAGACAAGGCTCAGCTTATCAATTCTTTATCGAAGAAGTACCCGAACTTTTACATATTATTGAAACAGGGTTACTCAATCTTAAAAGTGAAAAAACCACCCAAACAATTCATGAAGTAATGCGCGCCGCTCATTCTCTTAAAGGGGGAGCAGCAAGCGTAGATTTAGACGCAATTAAAACCATCTCTCACCGTCTTGAAGATTATTTTAAAGCACTCTATAGCGATGAGGTGAGCATCGATGATGACTTAGAAAGCTTATTACTACAAGGCTATGACTGTTTGCGTTTGCCCCTATTACAACAAATAGAAACAGGCGGTTTTGATGAACAACACGCCCTAGCTCAGGCTGAGCCAATTTTTACCGCGATTGAAGCTAAACTAGGCAAAGCAATCACCGAATTAGAAGATTATATACCTAGCTCTAGTGATTTGGGTATAGATATAGCAGACTCGCTATTTGACATAGACGTAGCACAAATTATCGAAACCCTAGACAATCAACCCGCAAGTGAGACGGTGTTAAGAGAGCAAATCGAAATGTTTGCAGGATTCGGGGAATTACTCAACTTACCAGGAGTAAAAGCGATTACCGAGGCAGCAACAGCCGCAATTACAGCTAATCCTGGGAAAATTAAGCAAATTAGCCAAGCTTTTCAAGCAAATGTTCAAACTAGTAGAGAATTAGTCTTAGCAGGCGATCGCGATTCAGGGGGTGAACCCTCAAACGCCTTATTATCTCTAGCCCAAATAAGTACAAAAGTAGAATCACCTCCTAGCAATATCGACGATCAAGCCTATCAATTCTTCATCGAAGAAGCCTTAGAATTATTAGACATTATAGAAGCAGGAATATTAACCCTCAAAGAAGAAAAATCAACCCCAACAATTCATTCTATTATGCGCGCCGCTCATTCTCTTAAAGGAGGAGCAGCAAGTGTCGATTTAGAAGCAATTAAAACCATTTCTCATCATCTCGAAGACTATTTTAAAGCACTTTATAGCGAAGAAATAATTATCGATGAAGACTTGGAAACTTTGCTATTACAAGGATACGATTGCTTGCGCATACCTCTATTAGAACAAATAGAAACAGGTAGTTTTGACCAAGAACAAGCCTTGTTACAAGCTGAAAATGTCTTTCAATTCTTAGACGCTAAACTGAGTCAAGCACTAGCAGAATTAGAAGACTATATACCTAGTTCGAGCGATTTGGGTATAGATATGGTCGCGTCTATCTTTGAAATAGATGTAGAACAAGAATTAAGCAGATTAGCAGCGGTTATCGCTACTCCAGAAGAATACAACGTAATCGGAGAAGCGAGAGCATTAATAGACGTATGTTCAGGATTTGGAGAATTACTGAATTTACCAGGCTTTAGAGCGATTGGGACTACAGCTTTAACGGCTTTAGAACTACATCCAGAACAAGCTTTAACTATTTGTCGTTTAATGCTGACAGACTATACCCTCAGTAGAGAACAAGTATTAGCAGGCGATCGCCAATTAGGGGGTAAACCAAGTCCCGAGTTAATAGCTTTAACTACAAAAGAAGCTCCACCTACTTTAGAAGATATTTTTAGAGAAGATGAGTCTTTATTAGGAGATACTTTTAATCAGGTAGATACAGCAACACCGCCAAATTTAGAAGATGTCTTTACAGAAACGGAGGATACATCTTTACTAGAAGATACTTTTAACCAGATAGAAACTCAAACGGAGGATACATCTTTACTAGAAGATACCTTTAATCAGATAGAAACTCAAACACCACCAAGTTTAGAAGATGTGTTTAGAGAAGATGAATCTTTACTAGGAGAAGATACCTTATCAGAAAGTGGAACATCCCCTAATTTAGAGGATATCTTTACAGAAACGGAGGATACATCTTTACTAGAAGATACCTTTAATCAGATAGAAACTCAAACACCACCAAGTTTAGAAGATGTGTTTAGAGAAGATGAATCTTTACTAGGAGAAGATACCTTATCAGAAAGTGGAACATCCCCTAATTTAGAAGATGTCTTTACAGAAACAGACGCAACACCCCTATTAGAAAATAATATTAATTCCTCTGAAACTGCACCAAGTCTAGAGAATGTCTTTGGTGACGTAGAGACACCTGCGAGTTTAGAAGATATCTTTACAGAAACAAATACCTCACCAGAAGAAGTAGCAACTACTAAAGACAATTTAGAAACTGTAGTTGAGTCAATCGAGAATATCTTTGAGAAATTACCAGAAGCAACAGACATCCCCTCAACAAAGATACCTACTCCATCTCAACCAGCAAAAGTCACCCCACCTACCCCAGAAAAAGCCAAAACTACCCCCACAACAGCTTCTAATCTGTCAGTGCGTATAGATTTAAATCGCATTGAGAGAATTAATAACTTAATCGGTGAATTAGCTATTAATCGTAATAGTTTATCTCTGCAAAATGAACAATTACAAAAAACAGTCAGAGAGTTAATGAATCGCTTTTCTCGCTTTCAAAATATGAATAAAAAATTGCGAGAATTATCAGACCAAATGTTGATTAGTCCTTTTAGTCAATATAACTCGGTTGCTGATTATAGTTATATAGCTTCTGACTTTGATACTCTAGAAATGGATAGTTATGGTACTATTCATAGTATGCTGCAAGGATTGTTAGAAGAAATGATCCAACTCGAAGAAGCGGTAGAAGATATAGCCTTATTTTCCCGACAATCCAATCAAAGTATCGAAGAACAACGCCAAATGCTCACTAGAGTTAGAGATGAGCTAATGTGGGCGAGAATGTTACCTCTATCAGAAGTATTAAACCGATTTCCTAGAGTTTTACGGGATTTATCTACAAATTATCACAAACAAGTTAAATTAAAACTAAGTGGAACAGGTGTACTAGTAGATAGGGTAGCACTAGAAAAACTCTATGATCCTCTATTACATTTATTGCGCAACGCTTTTGACCATGGTATCGAAACTCCCGAAGAAAGGGTTAAGAAAAATAAACCCAGTGAAGGTATTATCGAGGTTAAAGCTTATCATCAGGGTAATCAAACTATTATCGAGATTAAAGACGATGGAGGAGGAATCAATCTCGATAAAATAGCCCAAAAAGTCTTAGAAAAAGAACTCTTATCACCAGAACAAATAGCAGTAGCATCAAGAGAGCAATTATTAGATTTTATCTTTACACCAGGTTTTTCTACAGCAGACAAAGTCAGCGAATTATCAGGAAGGGGTGTAGGGTTAGATGTAGTGCGATCGCAAATTAGCTCCCTCAAAGGTACAGTTAACGTTAACTCTAATCGAGATAAAGGGACAACTTTTACTCTGCGTTTACCCCTAACTCTAACCATCGCTAAACTGTTAGTTTGTTTAGTTGGAACTACCCCTGTAGCAATTCCTTCTGATAGTATCGAAGAAATCATTATTCCTCAAAGCGAACAAATACGGGTTTCGGGTAAACAACGTTTTTTGCAAGTGGGTAATCAAATCATTCCTGCTTATAGCTTCAAGGATTTGTTAGCCTATAATTGTTCGATTTCTTCAACTTTTGATAGTAAAGTTCTCATCTCTGTACCTACCCCAGAAGATTGGGCTTTACCATTTTTGATTATACGTCGTGGACAGCAAATTTATGCCCTAGAAGTGGAACGCTTACTCAGTGAACAAGAGTTAGTAATTAAAGCTTTTAGCTCTACCCTCGCTCCTCCAAGCTATACTTATGGTTGTACCATTCTCGGTGATGGTAGTCTCATTCCCGTAATTAATGGCGCAATTCTCCTGGAATTAGTTTTAGATACCGACACAGTCTCTACCCCTATTAACGTCTCTATCTCTAAACCAACCACAGAGGAATATACCCCCACTAAAACAGGAACGATTCTAGTAGTAGATGATTCAGCAGCAATGCGACGCACCCTAGCTTTGACCCTCGAAAAAGCCGGTTATCGCGTTATTAGCGCTAAAGATGGACGAGAAGCATTAGATCAACTCCAGGGTAATTTTGGCATTAGTCTCGTAATCTGTGATATTGAAATGCCCAATATGAATGGGTTTGAATTCTTGACTCAACGTCGTCGCGATCGCGACTTTCTCAAGATTCCTGTAGCTATGCTTACCTCCCGTAGTAACGATAAACATCGTCGTCTCGCTATGCAGCTTGGCGCTAATGCTTATTTTACTAAACCCTATATTGAACAACAATTCCTCAAATCAATCCAACAAATCATTAACCAAGAAGCAATCTCAACTAAGTAAATAATATGAGTACAGCAAATAAGTCTCTGAAAATTCTTTTCTTTACAGTGGGTTCACTACATTTGGCTTTTAATATCGATGTGGTCATCAAAATCAATAAATATACTTCTGTCTTAGGAAGTGGCTTAACTCACTATGGTATCACTAATCTCGGCGATCGCGAAATCACCGTAATTGATTTACACAAACGTTTATTTAATTCTAGTCAACCTCGATCTTCCCAAACTGGAGGTTATTTACTCCTAGCTAAAAATAGTGTAGAGGAAACCTTTGGGATTGTACTTGGTCAAACTCCTACTCTTTTAGACGTGTCTTTAAGTCAAATTCGGGTTTTACCTGAATCTTATCGTCAGTCTGATACTTTGCAAATCGCTACTCATGTTATTCTTTTCACTCAAGCTGAGGAGAAGTTAACCGTCTTTTTACTCGATCCAGATGAGTTACTCCCCGTGACGCTAAATAGGGTCTGTTGAAAAAGTAAGTCTTGGTGAGGAAGAAGCAAGAGGGAAGAGGAGTTCAAGCTATTTTTGCTGAATTTTCAAAATGGGTTTGGAAAAACGTATTTATTATTATTTCAAATATACTTTTAAATAGACAGATTCCCATTATCTAGAATTGTAGGTCAAGTGGGCGTGTTTTGTCAACCCCGAAGAGTAGTATTTTTAATCCTGGATAGCTGAAGCGGCGATCG
>RECR01000125.1 GCA_007693955.1 Gloeocapsa sp. DLM2.Bin57 | reverse complement strand
TCCCTTGTCTTACCTCATGATAACTTTTCTGTAAAAAACCTACACTTGTGAGCTCCCCATCTCCCCCCTCTCCCTACTCCCTTCTGTTATTCCATTTGGGATAATAAAGTTAGCCCTTCCTCTCGACTAGAAATTTCACCGTCAAGGGTAGCTTGGAGTAATCGTGTCAGAATTTGCTTGTATTGTGGTCCTGGTTTGTAACCAAGGGTTTTTAAATCATCTCCATTAAGGGGTGCTTTAACGTAAGCTAGATGAGTCAGATATTGCCAAATTTTACGTCGATTGGGGTAATCACTATCAATCCCCACCAAGAGTAAACTAACCCAATCTAATGGTTGCAACAGATAATAAATCTCACTTTTGAGTTGAGTAACCCCAAGACGGGTAGTAAGATGTTGCTTTAATTGGGGTAAATTTCTGAGGCGATCGATACTATCCTTGGGAAGTTGTAAACTTTCAGCTAAAGAAACTCCAGCAGGAGTAGGTAAACTAGCGATAATTATCTCTAAACGTATCAACCAGTGATTATTGGTTTCTTCTCGATTAAGTAGGCGTAACCAGCGATCGCCGTAACGTAATTGCCACCACAAAACCTTGGTTAAGATTAAATCAGGGTGTAAACAGCGTAAAGCTTCTAAATCAGCGAGTAATTTAACAGCAGCTTGCCAATAACCAGCGGAGAGTATATATTTTAGTTCAGCTTTCAGTCTAGTTGTCAAAGCGGGAGCTAATTTATTTTCTCGGCGTAATCTTGCATAGACACCACTAGCGATGGCGTATCTAATATAACCTTCGGTTTCTTCTTCAATAGTAAAATTCAATTTAACCGCAAAACGCACCGCACGATAAATACGGGTAGGATCTTCAATAAAACTATTAGCGTGGAGTACTCTAATTAAACGGGATTGTAAATCTAGATAACCCCCAAAAAAATCTAATAACTCTCCCAACTTAGGATTAGTCAGACGTATAGCTAAAGCATTGACGGTAAAATCTCTTCTATAGAGATCCTGACGAATCGAACTAGCTTCTACTTCAGGATTAGCCGCGGGATAGGGGTAAAATTCTGTTCTAGCGGTAGCTATATCCATACACAGAGAACCAAATTCTGGATCATTATGCCACATTAAAGCCGCGGTTTGAAACTCTCCGTGTATAGACAGACTAGCTTGAGGATAGATGATCTTAATGTGGTTAGCTAATTCTACTCCTGCTCCTGTATCAGCGCTTTGATGGAAACCATCTACTACTAAGTCTATGTCTTGGAGTAAGAGACTGTCTCCTTGTTTAGCTAACAGTAAATCTCGTACTCCTCCACCTACTAAGTATAAATGCCAACCGCGCTCACTAGCTGCAGTAGCGATCGCCTGTAATAATTGCCAAAAAGAAGAGGGTAAAAGTTGTTGTAAGGAAGGTAACAAACAAGAAATCAGAGCCGTTTTTTCTGCGTCTTTTTTCTCACCGTTATTTTGGTGTAACTGTCTAAGTACATCTGTACGAGTGACTATCCCGATTAAATTACCCTGATCTAAAACAGGAAGACGCCCGACGTCATAGGTAACCATTAACTCTTCTATTTCCTGTAGGGAAGTTGTTGGGGTGATAGTTTTGAGATTGCGCGTCATATAACCTTTTACAGGTGCGTGACTAAACCCGTGATGTAAAGCTAAATCTAAATCTCGACGAGAGATAATCCCGACTAATTCCCTCTCGCTATCTACTACGAATAACCCCGAATGTCCATAACGAAATAAGATCCTCTCTGCTTGTTCAATAGTGGTTTCTGGTAGAATAGTGCGTACTGGAGAAGACATGATTTCTCTAGCGGTGACTGGTTCGGGGATTTGTGCTTTAAATTCCTCTATAATCTTATTTAAGATAGTTTCTGGTTCAGGACAACGCATACTTACTGACGCTGCGTTACTATGTCCACCTCCACCATAATCTGTGAATAATTGAGCTAGATTGGTTTGGGGTACACGGGATCTCCCGATGATGGTTAAATAGGGTTCTTGACTTTTTGGGTAATAATGAGCAAGAAACAGAGCATCTATTTCGACTATTTCTAATAATCTTTCGGTTAAGCTGGATAATCCTGGGACAAAATTACTGGTTTTTAATAACACCCAACCTAGCTGATATCCTTGTCTCTCTGTGGTTTTAATTTTGGCGATCGCCTCACTTAAGAGTTGTTGCAATTGCGGTGATAAACTCGGATCTACGTATTCTGAGACGATTTTAACATTAGCACCCATTGTCATTAACCAAGCTAAAGCTTGAGCATCTCTAGCTGTAGTTTGTGCAAAAGTCAAAGAGCCTGTATCTACGTGTATTCCCAGTGCCATTACTGTGGCTACAAATTGATTAGGAGTAATTCCCGCTTTTTGTAACTCTTCTACTACTAAAGTAGTAGCTGCTCCTACTTGATCTAGATAGATAGTTGTGGCGGGAATATCGGTCTTTTCCTCACTATAATGATGGTCATAGATAATTATTTGCGCAATTTGTGCTTGGGTTAACCATTCTTGAGCCTTACCGAGGCGATCGCTTTGTTGGGTATCTACTATAATTAAAGAGCGGATTAATTTTGGATTAACGCTACGACGCTCGATTAAGGGAAATTCATCCCGATACAAGGCTAAAAAGTTACTCACCCCAGGATGAGAACCACCAGTTAAGACTATTCTTGCACCTTGATAGAGTAAACTTAGCCCTACTGCTGCACCAAGAGCGTCAAAATCGGCGGTTTGATGGCATAAAATTAAATCCATCCGAGAATAAATTACGACCTGTTGACTCCTAAAATAGTATCATAACTAAAGTCGTGATTGTGTATCTTAAGTCATCAATGATGGCAGTGTTAACTTAAAGCTACTGTTTCAGGAGAAGTTCAAAATGCAAATTTTATTCCAAATTAGCCTTGCTGCTTTAGTATTATTTTCTTTTGTGATGGTTGTGGGTGTACCGGTAGCCTATGCTACTCCCCAATATTGGTCTCAAGCTAAACCCTTGCTTTTTGTTGGCTCTGGTGTTTGGTTAGTTTTAGTCATTCTAGTGGCTATTTTAAACTTTTTTGTGATTTAACTTGTTTGACTCTGGTATTTCTTCCTAGTTACTTTGGGAAGAGATACTCTAAAAATCTTTTACTACTATCTAACTAACATGACTGTTTTTGAGGGAACTTTTGCTCAAGATTCATCTTTATTTCGTTTCGCTATTGTGATTGCTCGTTTCAATGATTTAGTGAGCGAAAAACTCTTATCAGGGTGTCAAGATTGTTTAAAACGACATGGTATTGACGTTAACCCCGAAGGTAATCAAGTCGATTATATCTGGGTCCCTGGTAGTTTTGAAGTGTCTATGGTAGCTCGTCAGTTGGCTTTTTCCCGTCGTTATGACGCTATTATCTGTTTAGGAGCAATTATCAAGGGACAAACTCCTCATTTTGATTATGTCTCGAGTGAAGCTGCAAAAGGTATCGCTGCGGCTAGTTTCCAAAGTGGTATCCCTGTTATTTTCGGTATTTTAACCACCGATACTCTTCAACAAGCTTTAGAAAGAGCGGGAATTAAGAGTAATCACGGTTGGCATTATGCTCTCAATGCTTTAGAAATGGCTAGTTTAATGAGTCAACTTAATACCACCTTGGATAATAAGACTTATGAGACTAATAATCTCTTGACTGCAGAAACTATCAAAAGTTTGGAACAAAACCCTTGACAAGTAAAATTTTTCTAGCTATAATTGAATAGTTATTTCAACTGCGGGTATAGCTCAGTGGTAGAGCGCCACCTTGCCAAGGTGGATGTCGCGCGTTCGAATCGCGTTACCCGCTTCTAATCTAAACCCTATACCTAGTACGCGTTTCAGCGATTAGCTAGTTATCCTTGTTAGGTTCAATCTAGGATACCTGATCCAATTATGATCCAATATAGGCTAAAATAGAAGAAATAATAGATTAGTATTTCCTATTACCTAATAGAGAATCAATCACTATTATTTATACTATTACCTAATAGGGGATATCTATGCTATGAATGAAGTAAGGATAAAAAAACAGAGTAACCAACTAAGAATTACAAAAGCCCAAAAAAAAGGGATGCTGCTAACATCCCAAATTGTTTTATATCATTAAAGTTCAATTATGTAGAGTTACCTAGACGTCTATGTCTGGTAGCTCTACTCCTTTATCTGTACCCAAATAATTGCTAAGGATAGTTTCAGCACTGTTCCCTACTAAGTTTCCTATTGTAGCAATGTCTATCCCTTTACGTATCATTTGAGTAATGAAAGTATGCCTTAAATGATACGTAGGTAATTGGTTTTCGATTTCCCCTACCTTGACTAACTCTTTGACAATTGGGGTAAAATAACGATTCGTGAAATTGTGCAAGTCTAGATAGTTGCCTTTTTGGCTAGGGAACAATAGACTGTGTTCTTTGTTGTTGTAAATTGGTGCTATCTTTAAGCATTGCTCAAGTTGCTCGTTAATTGGGAACATTCTGATAGTCTCGGTTTTAGTTCCTTTTAATTCTCCGTGAGTATAGGCTTTATTGAACCTTAAAACCTTACGATTCTTGCCGTAGATGATATCGTCAATCGTGAGAGCTATCACGTCTTCTGGCCTCGCACCCGTCAAGGTTAGGCATAGAACAAACGGATAGTAATAGCTATGTTTGAATGCTGAATTGGGATTGCAAAAGCGATCGGTTTTAAACGCGTTTAGTATGATTGGTATCTCATATGGCTCAAAAGGTTTACAACTCCTTTCTCCTTGAGTAGAGATTACCAGAGTATCTCGATATACAGCATAGGGATTACTATCAAGTAGTTTTAGTTTGACTGCTAGGTTACAAGCCGCGTTTATCGACCGGAATAGCCTACTAACTGTATTCTTTCCGTAGGTAAGCTTTAAGACTTCTATCTGAGTCTGTGCATGGCTCACTCCCAATTGGTGACTTGGTATTAAGGAAATCCACTTACCAACGCCTTTGTGATGTCCCTTGCTGCTATTGGGTAAGCTATTGCCTCGAACCATTAAGTACGTATCCCATATCTCTTTAATGGTTATTTCCGTATCATTGTCGTTAGGTAGTTGTATTAGATTGCTGTTAATCTTAGTAGGTGCTTTACCATACTTGACTAGGGTTGTATCAAAACAATTCCATAGGATATCAGCATTGATTTGATTAGCGACTGCTACTGCTTTTTTAACCGTCTCTTTGGAGTCTTTACCTATAGTTAGGGAATAAGACTTTTTGTCTAGGGTAAATCGAATCCGTATTGAATTACGGCAACGTTCTATCGATACTCTGTCAACACGTTTTATTACTTCTATGCTCTGCATATGAACCACCTATTATTTAGCGTTTTAGGTGATCCAAGATTGATCCAAGATAGCTACTCTCTACTAGGTAATAGTAAACCGTTTCCTATTAGGTAATAGGGTTTTAGGCTATGCTGCTTACCTTGCCAAGGTGGATGTCGCGCGTTCGAATCGCGTTACCCGCTTCTAATCTATTTTTTGGACGTAAGCAATCCGTGTAGAGGACTAAACAGCAGGATGAGTATAAATAATCCCGATGCTACTAAAACAATCCCCGGTCCTGAGGGTATATTTTGAAAATAACTCAGATACATACCTGAGACGCTAGAAAAAATCCCTATTCCTACCCCTAATAACATGACTTGGTGGAGACGAGTAACTAGTAGATAAGCACAAGCAGAAGGAGTAATTAATAGAGAAAGTACTAGAACTACTCCTACGGTTTTTAAGCTAGCGACGATGGTTAGAGCAATCAAAATCATCAGACTCATATCTAATAATTTTACTGGTAAACCTACAGCTTGTGCACCGATTTGGTCAAAGGTATAGAATAATAGTTCTTTATATAAAGCAACTACTACTAATAAGATAATTACTGCTATAATCGCTGTATCGCGAATATCTCCCCAAGTTACCCCGAGAATATTGCCAAAAAGATAATGATTGAGGTCAATTTTATTGTCTTTTTGGATTACGGTAATCAAAGTGATTCCTAAAGCAAAAAAAGCGGAAAAAACAATACCCATCGCTGCATCTTCTTTAATCGGAGAACGATTTCTAATGATGTTAATACAGATAGTACTGATAATTCCCGCTACAAAAGCACCGAAAAAGATATTAATTCCTAACCAAAAGGCGATCGCTAATCCTGGTAAAACTGAGTGACTAATGGCGTCCCCAAGGAGTGCTAATCTTTGTACCATAAGATAGCTACCGACGACGGCGCAAATAGTCCCCACGATTACCGCTTCGATTAGCGATCGCTGCATAAAACCTAATTGCAAAGGCTCTAATAAGATATCTAACATAGTTAGCGAGATAAAGCTACTTCCGGGAGACTGATTTTTGCTGGAGATTGGGTATATTCTTCCAGGAATAAGCGTCGAATCACTCTAGCTAAGGCTTTTTGGGCTAATCCTTCTACCACTTTTTGACCTAATTGTTGAGTTTCTGATTTAGCGACGATTTTATTGAGCAGGTTAATCAGCTTCATTGGTTCATAACCTGGGGTATCTTGGAGAATCCCGACGATATTGCGCAGATGTTCCATGGTCGCGGTATTTTGCTCTAATTCGACAGGAAGATCATTAACTGCTAAACCAACTTGTTGACGTACTAAACTAGACCAATTAAACCAGGTACGTTGTCCCCAAGTATCTACCGCGTTGACTATTTCATTAGCGAGGCGATCGCGTATAAATGAGCCTCTTTCAGAGAAGAGAAAATCTACACCTTGATCAACCACTTTATCAAAGTTATAATCTTGAGAATTACCTGCATTGCGTAGTAAATTCTCTAAACGATTCCAACGGAAACTACCATCTTTAAATAATAGTTCTTTGAGAGAGGTTCTCAACTGAGGAGCGGGATCAGTTAGTAAGCGTTTAGCGACGTAGGGATAAGCTTTACTGAGGACTTTAAACTCAGGATCAATCCCGATAGCGATTCCTTCTAAGGTTACCATCGAGCGAATAATCAGAGCATAATAAGCAGGTACACGGAAAGGAAACTCATACATCATCTCAGACATCTGGTCTGTAATGCTTTTAAAGTTTAACTCTGCTACACTAGCTCCTAAAGCATTATTAAATACCTCTGTTAAAGCCGGTATAATAGGGGTTAAATCAGTATCTGGTGTGAGAAACTCTAATTTGATATAATCTTGAGCTAGAGCTTCAAAATCCCGATTAACCAAGTGTACAATCGCTTCTATTAAACCATAACGTTGATAAGGCTTAATATCACTCATCATACCAAAATCTAGATAAGCGAGTCTCCCGTCTGGCATAGCTAACAGGTTACCAGGGTGAGGATCAGCGTGAAAGAAACCATGTTCTAACAATTGACGTAGAGAACATTCTACACCAACTTCTACTAAGTGGGTAGCATCGATACCTTGAGCTTGAATAGCTTGGATATTAGTTAACTTTGTTCCTGTAATCCATTCCATGGTCAATACCCGACGTGCGGTATATTCCCAATAGATGCAAGGTACATAGATTTCTGGTAAATTCCCGTAAAGTTCGGCGAATCTTTCCGCGTTACGACCTTCTTGATCGTAATTAATCTCTTCAAAGATTCTCGCTGCTAATTCGTCGGTAATCCCCACTAAATCTGAACGTATCTGGCTAAAAGTATTTTTCGCCCAATTAGCTAGTAAGCGCATAATATAAATATCTAAAGTAATTCGACCGATTAAATCAGGTCTTTGTACTTTGACAGCTACGGTTTCACCAGTTTTTAGTTTTCCTTTATATACTTGTCCTAGAGAAGCAGCTGCAAGGGGTTCAGGTGATAGTTCGGCGTATATTTCTTCTGGAGGTGCTCCTAATTCCTCTTCGATAAATTTATAAGCTACTTCATTGGGAAAAGAGGGAAGCTGATCTTGTAATAGGGCTAATTCTTCTAGGTAGATAGGGGGAACTAAATCAGGACGCGTGGAGAGAGCTTGTCCTATCTTAATATAGGTAGGTCCTAATTCGGTGAGTACGTTTCTGAGATCAGCTGCTCTTTGTTTTTGCTTATTATTTAATTGACCTGTAGTTTTATCCCACCAGAGAGTAAAAAAGAACCAACCAAAGGTGGTGATAATTTTGATTAAGCGAGCAAATACTGAGAAAAAACGAGAACGATAGTAGTTATTAATCTTTTCTGGGTTATAACGCCAATCTTCCGTTGCTAATTGAGAAGGCTTTTTTTCTATAGGATACAATTCTATTTGGGTCATAAGTTTATTTTTAAATCTCGCTATATGTGAACTATTGTAACAACTTTATGCTTGATTCTCTCACGATTCAAAATTTTACTCTTATTGACTATTTGGAGTTAGAATTTAGTGCAGGTTTAAACGTACTGACTGGGGAAACTGGTGCGGGTAAATCTATAGTCTTAGACGCTATTGATGTTGTTTTAGGTGGTAAGGTTAATCAACGTTTGATTAGACAGGGTGAACAACGCGCTCAAATTGAGGCTAGTTTTAGGATAGATCCTAACTTACTGCAATGGCTACAACAACAGGAACTTGAACCCCTAGAAGAAGAAACAGTTGTCTGTAGTCGATCCATTATCCTCACTAAAGATAATCTGCGTTCTCGTTTTCGTATTAATGGTGTTTTGGTTAACCGTCAGTTGGTTTTACAGTTGCGCGATCGCCTGCTAGAAATTACTGCTCAAGGACAAACTGTAGAATTAATGATTCCTGATAAACAACGACAGTTATTAGATTTATACGCAGGGGAAGATTTACTAACTCAAAAAGCTAAAGTTGGCAATATTTATGATAGATACGCCAAAATTGGTCAAAAAATTGCTCTTTCTCGTCAATCAGAACAAGAACGTTTACAAAGACTCGATTTAATTAAGTATCAATCCCAAGAATTAGCTACAGTTAATTTAGTCAATCCTGATGAACTTAGACAACTTGAACAAGAGCGTCAACGTCTCGCTCACGTAGTAGAATTACAACAGTTAAGTTATCAAATCTATCAACTTCTGTATCAAAACGAACAAGGACAAGCTGCTGCTGATTTACTCGGGGAAGGAGAAGCTTTATTACAAAATATGGTTAAATATGACCCTAGTCAGGAGTCTATCTTAACTATGGTTAATAATGCTTTGACTCAGATAGTAGAAGCCGGACAACAAATATATCGTTATGGTGAAAATTTAGAAGTAGATCCTCAATATCTCGAACAAATAGAAGAAAGAATTAAACAACTTAAATATATCTGTCGTAAATATGGTCCTAGTTTAGAAGAGGCGATCGCTTATCATCAAAAAATTCAGCTAGAATTACAAAAGTTTAGCGAAGATAACGAATTTATCGAGCATCTTGAACAAGAATATCATCAAGTTGAAGAACAATTACACCAAGCTTGTCAAAACTTAACCCAACTCAGACAAAAAGCAGCTCTTAAATTAGAAACAGAATTGATTCGGCAATTAAAACCCTTAGGAATGGAAAAAGTTATCTTTAGTTGTCGAATTCTTCCTAGTGGCATTAGTGCACAAGGACAAGACCAAATTCTCTATTATTTTAGTCCTAATCTAGGGGAACAGATACAACCTCTATCCCATACCGCTAGTGGTGGAGAAATGAGTCGTTTCTTACTAGCATTGAAAGCTTGTTTTGCTAATACGAAAACCTCTGGGAAAACCTTAATTTTTGATGAAATAGACGTAGGAGTATCTGGCAAAGTAGCCTTATCTATTGCTAATAAGCTACATTACCTCTCGAAAACCCATCAGGTTTTATGTGTTACCCATCAACCCTTAGTAGCTGCTATGGCTGATCATCATTGGCGCGTAGAAAAACAAATGCTTGACTCTCGCACTGTGATACGAGTGGCCAATTTAGCTAATCACCAACAACGACGAGAAGAATTAGCCCAACTTAGTGGCGGTAAGGCGGATTCAGAAGCGATCGCTTTTGCTGAATCTCTCTTAAGTCAAGCTAACGCTAAACGTCAAGATAGGGAGTAGGGAGTAGGGAGTAGGGGAGCTTTGGAGTATAGCATATAGAACCAATAACACCTAAAACCTAACTACCTAAAACCTAACCCCTGACTACCAATCCATAGGTGCAGGTAGCATTTCAGTGCGTAAATCCAGAATCTGCACTATGACTAGATAAATCACAGCCAACAGGATAGATATTGTTCCTGTAACAATAGCGACTATTTTTTCTTTACTCATTGTTTAAAATCAAATTAAGTATTTAACGTACATACTCTTTTAAAATACTATTGCGATTAGGATGACGAAGCTTTCTTAAGGCTTTTGCTTCAATTTGGCGAATACGTTCCCTGGTTACATCAAAAATCTGACCAATTTCTTCTAGGGTTTTCATTCTACCATCATCTAAGCCGTAGCGTAACCTTAATACATCCCTTTCTCGAGGGCTTAAACTATCTAAAACTTGTTCTAAATCTTCTCTGAGTAAGTTTTTGGAGACATCATCTTCTGGTGTTTCTCCATCTGCTTCGATAAAATCTCCTAAACGTGAATCTTCTTCTTTACCGATAGGAGTTTCTAAAGAAATAGGTAATTGAGCTGATTTAGCGATAAAACGCAATTTCTCTATAGTCATTTCCATATGGGTAGCGATTTCTTCCTCTGTGGGTTTACGCCCCATTTCTTGTGAGAGAATTTTAGTTGTTTTCTTAATGCGCGAGATTGTTTCGTACAAATGCACTGGTAAGCGAATTGTTCTAGATTGATCAGCGATCGCTCTGGTTATGGCTTGTCTAATCCACCAAGTCGCATAGGTAGAAAATTTATAACCTTTTTCGTGGTCAAATTTTTCCGCTGCTCGAATTAATCCTAATGATCCTTCTTGAATCAAGTCTTGAAAAGATAACCCCCGATTCATATATTTTTTAGCGATAGAAACTACTAAACGTAGATTAGACTGCACCATCTTTTCTTTAGCTCGTCTTCCTAGATACATCCGACGACGAAAAGCTGGTAATTCCATCTCTACAGCTTTAGCCCATTCTCTTTCTGTGGGGATACGTTTAAGCTCTTCTGAAAGTTTCTCTCGTTGTTGTTCTAACTCTAATAAATCGGCTATTTTACGAGCTAATTCTATTTCTTCTTCGGCTCGTAACAGACGAATGCGCCCAATTTCTTGTAAGTAGATGCGAATCGAGTCTTCTGTGTAGGGTTTTTTCTTGGGGGTTTCCGTGCGACGCAAGTTTGATACTTTGCGATTTTTCTTATTAACCTGAGCTACCGCATCTTCAAACTCTTCTTCTATGTTAATGATTTCGCTTTCATCAAGCACTAGTTCTGTCCATTCCTGAGACGGATTCATTTCTGTAAGTAGATCATTAGCTTGAGTCATTATTTTTCCTCTTTCTCCTTTTGTTTTCAATTCAGAAGATATTGTGCACGATTTTTGTTTCAAGTCGCCCTTGAATAGTGATTGGCAAAAGACCTCTCTGATTGTAACTTCCTTTACAATATCTTGGTGGATTTTTTTTGTTCAATTAATGAACTATTTTCCCTATTGGTAATTCCCCAAAACATCAGGGGAGAAACGAGAAAAAACTCTCAATTTTTGTGTGTGAGGAGCAATATAGTACATAATTTTTCTGAAAATAAGGTTATGCCTTGACCTCTACGATAACAAAAACTAATCGTTTTGTCGTTATTTAACCAAAATTTTTTTTATTTAGGGATCACTTTGTTAACGCTGATAAATCGAAAAGGGATTTATTTTAACATTTAACGGCATTTGTAAAGGAATGTTAAGATTAACCTTAAAAACCGTTTCTAAACTAGTTAAAATAGCCTGTCTAACCACAACTTCTGTTTCTACCGAAAGCATCAACTGTAGATATTCTCTCAGTTGAACTAATTCAGTAGCATTTAGTTGTTTTCTCTGAGCTAAATTACTCAATTCTCTTACTGCTATCAGACGTTTAAGTGCTTCGGTGGAGGTTAAGTCTATGAGCCATTGTTCCCAATTACTTTGATATTGATAATTATTTTTAGTAAATAGTTGCCAAACCAAGAGTAAACAGGTAACTATACTCAATAAACCCTGAAAAATCACACCAGTAGCTAACCAGGGATTATCGGTTTTAGCAAAAATGGAGCTAAGGAAATAAACCACGACAGAAGCCACTCCACCACCAAAGACAGCTAAACTGAATTGACGATGAGAGCTACTGCGCCAAGATTCCCAATAGCTAATCAGACTACGCCAATGATAACGGGGGAAAAAATAAATGGCTTGCATAACCAAAACTCCCCCCAGGGTTGCTAGTAATAATTGCCAATGCCAACAGAGCAAAGCCACCATTATCACTATTAACCAAAAGGTTTGACTAGTTCGGGGCAATTTTTGCCTAAAATTAAATTGAGAGATGAGATAGAGAAAGACTCTCCATCTTGGCATTTTTTTGGTCACAGGGATTATGGATAACTATTTGGTATTTTTACCAACAGTAATTATACTAGCTGTTTATTTATAATAGTACCCACTAAACAAGCTTTGTCTAAATTAGCTCCATCTAAACAAGCTCCCTCTAATTCTGCACAAAGTAAATTAGCGCCCCCTAAAATAGCCCCAGCTAGATTAGCTCCCCGTAAATCTGCTTCTTCGAGATTAACTTCGGTTAAAATAGCCCCAGACAGATTAGCCCCAGCTAAATTAGCCCCAGATAGATTAGCGCTATTGAGGTTAGCACCCCGAAAGTCAACCCCACGACAATCACTCCCGCGCAGATTAACTCCAGTTAAGTTAACTCCACTTAAAAAAGCTCCTGCTAGGGAGGCTTGAATCAATTTAGCCCCCATCAGATTAGCTCCCCGTAAGTTACTACCTCGTAAATCGGCGTGACTTAAATCAGCTTGCATGAAGTTAGCCCCGAGACAATTGGCTCTCAAATCAGCAAAATCACAACCAGCACAGAGTAGATTAGCTCCATCTAAACAAGCTCCTTTTAAGTTAGCGTGGGAGAGATTGACTCCTACTAAATTAGCTCCAGATAAATTAACTCGTTCTAATTGAGTATAGGAGAGATTCTCGTCTTCGAGATTGACTCCTGGTAGTTGTTTGCTTTTCCCTGTGCGAATTAATTCTAAGTTCATGCTAATTGTTCCTCTTCTTCTAGTAACCAGATTCCCGAAGCAATTTTAGGTTGATTAATAGGTAAATCCATACCTTGTTGTAACCCTAAAACTAAGAGTTCTAGAGTTTGGACTAATTTAGGATCATAAACTGTGGAGGCTCTCTGTTGACAGTAAGCTAAAGCTTTACCATATTGGTCAGATTCTTGCTGATAATAAAGTAATTGAGCTTGAAAATCAGCTACTAAAGACAAGATACGGGATTCTAAGGGGATATTATCATAGGCAAGACCATCGGGAATCCCTGAGCCATCCCAACATTCATCTTGATGGGTGATAATTTTAGCGATCGCTTCTAATTGGGGCATTATTCTCAAAACTTCCGATTGGGATGGATCATCATCTGTAGTTAGAGATTGAACCCCTTTCAAAGGTGGCAGACGGTGTAATAATCCTGCTAGACGTAAACGTTTAATTTGCCAAGCAGGTAGATCCAGTACCTGTCCCATTGCTTCAGCATAACAAGTTACCGAGGCAGCAGCATTAGGATTAACTGCGTCTGCTTGGTCAATTATTTGCGCCATACGTAGGAAGGCTTGCATTTTATTAGAGAAGATGTTGTAATCTAGGTCTTTAGTGCAGCCATACTGAGTATAATTGTGGGGCAATAACAGGTTTTGTTGGCTACTTTCGAGATAATCTACGACTTTACAGACAACAGGGGTTAAGTCGTATTCTGGAACTTGGGTAGTTTGATTAATCAGAGTTATTTCTTGAGAGATTTTCTCTGCTAGTGGTAGATTAAACTTAGCGATATGTTCTTGAGCTAGTTCGAGAGTTTCTTGCACTAAATCTGCTTCAAAAGTCCAAAACCCGTAGAATTTGCGCTCTAAATCTTGGGTAGGTTGTCCTATTATGCCATAATCTTCCTCAGAGAGTTCTTGGCATAGCACCATAGCACTATAATTAGGTGATAAAATCATCAAGTGCCATTCTTGAGCTACTGGATCATCTGTGGTCAAATTAACTAGAGAGACGTTAGACTGATTGCTAGTAGGGTGAGTAGTAAAACCTGTCTCAGGAGCAGCTAAAATGACTATCTCAGAGGCTTTTTGAGCTAATTCTCCATAACGATCTGCTTCTTGGAGATACCATTTACCTCGTTGAAAAGCGGCTAACACTAGCGGATTTCCTGTTGATTCTAGGATAAAGTCTTCTAGGGCATGGCACAAAGCTACTAAAGTATTTTTATAGTAAACACCAAGATTCAGGGGGTTTTTGAGTTGCTGATGACGAGTGGTAAGTTTTTCTAAAATCGATCCTTTGAGCATAATAATACTTAGATCTAAAATAAATTAAGATATCAGGGAGCAATGATCCCTAATACCTTTGGTTTACACTACCGCAGTAGTTAAAATTTTTGGAGTTGCTGTCTCTGGGATAGGAGCACGTAAAGCCTCTTCTAAGTCAGCACAACCCAATTTATCCTCTAGAATGTTAAACACTTCTCGACCAAAGTCAAGGGGATTTTGTTGCCAAGCTTGTAAACAAACTTCCCCCAAAAATGATCCTAAAGGCTCAGGATTCCAGAGTAGTTTTTTAGCCGTCCAAGGCATTAAACTCATAGGATTATAACCTTGTTTAAGGATATTTTGTTGAAAAGCGTATTCTTCTAAATGAGTATGGGGTTGTAACCCGATAAAGAAGATAGCTGGTTCGACTTTTTCTGCGCCAAAAATCCGCTCTAATTCTCTATGATAAGCAATAGTCTGACGGATTGTCTCATAAGTCTCATCGATAACATTAAAGGAGTAATTAACCGAGACTAGATCGTTAAATCCTGCTTGTTTTAAATCCCGACAATTTGCTAAGACTGTACGTAGATTATAACCCATACGCATTTTACGCACTAATTCTTGTGAACCACTGGTGATCCCGATTTCAAAGTAGTTCATACCTGTTTTAACCATCAATTCACAGAGTTTAGGATTGAGGTTATCAGCGCGGATATAAGCAGCCCAATGTATATCCGTCATACCAGAATCTACTATCTTTTCCAACAATTCGATCGCATCGTCGATAAATTTGCGCGCGGGAATAAATTGCGCATCAGTAAACCAAAAATTGCGAATCCCGCGATCGTAGAGTTGACGGATTTCTTTAACTACTTCATCGCTGGGATTAATTCTTACTTGTTTCCCCTCTACTACTGTATAGATACAATAGCAACAGTTATGGGGACAACCTCTTTTGGTTTGAACACCGATATAGAAATCATTTTCTAGTAGATAATAATCAAACTCCCGCCAAATACTGCTGATGTAGTCATAATCACAAGCGGCTTTTTCTAGGGGGGTGGGTTGTTCGTGAATGAGACGTTGACGAGGTTGATTTTCACCTACTATATAACAACGTTCACTGAGCAGGTCTTCTTGACGTAACAGTTTTTCTAAGAGAGTTTCTCCTTCTCCTACAGAAACGATTGTTCCTTGGGGGAGTTTTTCTTGTAACTGTTCATAAAATACACTAACTGCACCTCCTCCTACGACTAAACGTGCTTGGGGGTTATATTTTTGTGCTCGTCGCCATCCCCGCTTAATTAAGCCGATATTGCGCCAAAGTTCACCATAATAAGCGCTAGTGACTTTTAAACCCCCTAAAGCTCCTCTTAGCTTAATTAGGGGGTTTTTAGCGTAATAAAACTCAAAGGCATTTTGCAGAGGGTTACCACCCCTACCACCTACAGGAGCATAAATTTGAATATCTCGCCAAGAAAATACTAATAAGGTGGGTTGAAATTCGTCGATACAGCGATCTAAGGCTTGTTTATAGTCTAGGGGAGCAACAGTCCCAAAATCAAAGATTTTTTGAGAGATACCAGGAAATTGTTTATGGATATGATCAGCTAGATAAACTACGCCAATCGGAAAAATCGGGTTACAGGGAAGACGCAGATAGAGGATTTTTTCTTTCATTAGCGATCGGTATGGGAGTTTACTGAAAATCTTAAAATGAGTTTATATATCTTAACTTTAACAAAAGAACAAAAATTTTGCTTAAAAATACTGGTCTAGTATTACTCTTTACAGTTAACGGGGATCAATAAGTGTTAGCCTAAAGCTGTAGAAAAAAAATTTACTAAATATTTACGGCAAACCTTATGGCTCAAATCCTTGACCCTATTACCAATACCACAGGTGAAAACTTCCTCTGCTGCTATGTAAACGCCACTAGTCAAATTCAAGTAGTTCGTATTACTAATATTCCTAATTGGTATTTTGAACGTGTCGCTTTTCCTGGACAACGTCTAGTATTTGAAGCAACTCCAGAAGCTTTATTAGAAGTACATACTGGAATGATGGCAAGTGCTATCCTCTCAGATACTATACCATGTGAACGCTTACATATTCAAGATTCCGAACCAGTTGAGGAAAAAAAAACTGAAGTAAATCAAAAATTAAAAGCGATTGCTTAATCAAGGTAAAAATAATAGTTGAGGCTATCTTTACAGGTAGCCTTTTTTACTCTTCGTAGAAGTCTTTATTTAATACTCGTTGACGATGTTAGATAACCGAATTATAAAAGCTTTCTTTCAGGCTAGATGGTGCATCGGGACTTTTAATTTGAGTAAATGAGCTAACAAAATCATCAGATTGCTGGTTAAGGTATTTTGTGCAGATTTACCCACAGCAACTAACTCCTCAATTAAATGCTCAATATCCCAAGACTCAAAGTCACGATTTTTTAATTGTTCAATGGTTTGCTCAAGCCATAGCAGTAAATCATGATTGTCTAATTGTTCAGACATGGTTTTTGTTCATAGGATATTATAAGGTTAGGTCTAAATTAGATTCTACTAATGAATTTACCGTCATTTCTCTGGTTATGGAAAATAGCAGCATGGTCAATGGGTTTAGGGATTTTAGCCTATGTATTGCAGGGAATCAGTGGCTTTTGGCTCTATAAACAACGTAGTCAACAAAAAACCCGTCCTCAATGGTTAAAACCCTTACACTATGGGATAGGGATAACTATGGTGTTATTAGTTTTATTGTTATTAATTATTGGTATAGTGGGTACAATAGGTCATTATGGCAGCTTGGGACATTCACCTCATTTGTTGGCAGGATTGAGTGTGGTTATCTTGGTGCTAATATCAGCAGTAAGTGCTATCCAAATAGGTCCAAAACATCCCCAAGCGCGATCGCTCCACGTTAAAACTAATATTATGCTCTTATTAGCCTTTATTTCCGTCTCTGTGACAGGTTGGCATGTGGTACAAAAATATTTACCTTAAATAAATTCTATGCAAAAAACAACAGAAATATTAATTATCGGTGCAGGAATCAATGGATTAGCCATCGCTATCGATTTAAAACTACGTGGAGCTACAGTTAAAATACTTAGTCGTAACCCTCAAGAAGTAGCAACCTTAGCAGCAGCGGGAATGCTCGCCCCAGGAGCAGAACAATTACCACCAGGTCCACTAGCAGAATTAGCAGAGCGATCGCGTTGGTTATATCCCGAATGGGTACGCAAAATCGAAGAATTAACCCAATTAAACGTTGGTTATTGGTCATGTGGAATTCTCGCTCCAGTTTACACAACTCCCGAGTCAACAGAGGGTTTCTGGTTAGATAGAGAAGGAATTAACCTGATCCAACCAGGATTAGGAACAGAAGTAGTAGGGGGTTATTGCTATCCCGAAGATGGACAAGTAGATCCCAGGGAATTGTACAAAGCATTACTAAAAGCCGTAGAAATATTAGAAATCGAACTGATACAAGGAATAACCGTCGAAGCGATCGCCCAAAGACAGGGTAAAGTAGAAAGTGTGCGCACTAAACAAGGAGATTTCTACGCCGAAACCTACGTATTAACAGCAGGTGCTTGGTCAAGTCAACTCTACCCCCTGCCAGTATATCCCGTCAAAGGTCAGATGTTAGCCTTACAAATGCCCTCGGGAACAGAATTACCCCTACAAAGGGTACTCTATGGACCACAAACCTATTTAGTACCTAGACAAAGTGGTCGTTTAATCGTGGGAGCAACTTCAGAGAAAGTCGGTTATCAAGCTAATAATACACCTCAAGGGATAAAAACTTTATTAAATAACGCTATTCGTCTCTATCCCACTTTGCAAGATTGGTCTATAGAGAGTTTTTGGTCGGGTTTTCGTCCCGGCACTCCAGACGAACTACCTATACTAGGTAAGAGTAATTGTGATAATTTAATTTTAGCTACTGGTCATTACCGTAATGGGATATTATTAGCACCAGTGACAGCTTCTATCATTGCTAATCTGATTATTAATCAACAGTCAGATCCCCTGTTGACACATTTTAACTGCGATCGCTTTTATCGTCCTGTAAGTAAACCTATGACAGCTTTAATTCCCTCCACTCCCTCTATTCCTACCCTAACAGAGGACCAGTTACAAATCGCTGGTAAAACTTTTCGTTCTCGTTTATTAACCGGTACAGGAAAATATCCCAATATCCCGACTATGCAAGCTAGTATTGAGTCTAGCGGTTGTGAAATCGTCACCGTAGCAGTACGTCGTGTTCAAACGAAAGCACCAGGACACGAGGGCTTAGCAGAAACTATCGATTGGCAAAAAATCTGGATGCTTCCTAACACCGCAGGATGTAAAACAGCAGAAGAAGCGATCAGGGTAGCTCGTTTAGGTAGGGAAATGGCTAAATTAGTAGGTCAAGAGGATAATAACTTTGTCAAGTTAGAAGTAATTCCCGACCCTAAGTATTTATTACCAGACCCCATCGAAACCCTGAAAGCAGCCTCCCAACTAGTTAAAGAAGGTTTCGCCGTTTTACCCTATATTAACGCAGATCCTCTCCTAGCTAAACGACTAGAAGAAGCTGGATGTGTTACCGTTATGCCACTCGGTTCACCCATCGGATCAGGTCAAGGTATTCGTAATGCTGCTAACATCGCTATTATTATTGAACAAGCTAACGTACCCGTAGTGGTAGATGCGGGAATAGGGACACCTAGTGAAGCAACTTTAGCCATGGAAATGGGTGCAGATGCAGTGTTGATTAATAGCGCGATCGCCCTAGCTAAAGATCCCCCTGCTATGGCTAAAGCTATGGGTATGGCTACGGTAGCAGGACGTATAGCTTATGTATCAGGACGTATGCCAGTCAAAGATTATGCTAGCGCGAGTTCTCCCCTAACTGGGACAGTAGGTTGATACTACTAGGGTGACGGGATTAAGGGGACTAAAACGGGTTAATTCTGCTACAGCAACAGAACGAGATAGCTGTATTTGCAATAAATGATAACCCCATTGCTGTTGTTTAAACCAAGCGATCGCCAACTGAAGATGTTCAACAGTAGCAAGGGCGATCGCTATTTTTCCCTGTGGTTTGATTTGACGGTGACATTGGTCTAAAATTGTTGTCAGATTACCACCACTTCCACCAATAAAAATACGGTCAGGATTGGGTAAATCAGCTAAAATAACGGGTGCTTCCCCATAAATAGGAGTGAGATTATTAACTGAGAGTCTTTGAAGGTTTTGCTCAATTAAACTAATTCCCATGGCGGTTTTTTCGATAGCATAAACATGAGAAGATGGTGATAAACGCGCTATTTCTAGAGCAACTGATCCTGTACCTGCGCCAATATCCCAGATAATTTGCTGGGGTTGTAAGTCTAATTCTGCTATTATTAATACCCGAATTTCTTTTTTAGTCATTAAACCAGGGCGATCGTCAAACCGGGAAAATACCTCATCGGGAATACCCAATAGAGGTAGATTATTAACTGTTAGGGGATGATCTTGACGGATTAAAATGACTACATTGAGAGGGGAAAATTCCCTAACGGATTCTGTGAGAAAGGTATCAATTTCATTAGCACTAATTTTAGTAATTTTTTCTTGACTACCTTCGAGATTTTCGCAGATCCACAAGTCATAACGATTGGGTAAAGCTACCTTGAGATGTTGAGCGATGACACGAGGATTATGTTGAGGATCTGTAAGTAGGGCGATTTTTTTAACTCCTCGTTGTAAAGCGAGAGTAAGTTGTTCTAAACTTCTGCCATGGATACTAATTAATTCTGCATCTTGCCAAGGTAGTTTAACACGACTAAAGGCTAATTGTACAGAAGTTAAATGAGGATGAAAAGTCAATTCTTCTGGGTTAAACTCATTAAGGAGTAAACGTCCTAAACCAAAAAAGAGAGGATCTCCACTTACGATAATAGCGATCGCCACTTTTGCTGTTAAAGCTAGGCGCAGTTGAGAGATAATCTCCTTAAAATCGGTTAAAAATAGTTTGGCTTGGGGATATTGGTTTAAATAACTCAGATGACGTTCACTCCCTACCAATAAATCGGCTTTCAGGATAATTGCTCTGGTTTTCTCATTTAAACCCGAGACACCATCTAAACCAATTCCTATCACATCTATCATATTTTTTGTGCAGCTAAAACGAGTAAAGCGTTAACAATAGCTGAAGCTACCGCAGATCCTCCCTTACGTCCTTTTACCACAATCTGAGGTATAATAGTATTAACTAAAGCTTGTTTAGCTTCAAGCACTTTGACAAAACCTACGGGTGCACCTATGATTAAAGCAGGTAAACAGTTATTTTGCTTAATTTCCTCACAAAGTGCTAATAAAGCAGTAGGTGCGTTTCCTATTACATAAATACCCTGGGGATATTGCTTGATTGCTGTTAAAATACCAGTTTCAGTGCGAGTTTTAGCTAGGATAGGAGTTTTAGCTAATTCTACTGCACTGATGACTGGATTATTAAAGGTTTTCGTTACTAAGGTTTTAATTCCTTGTTGCACCATAGTTACATCGGTAATAATGGGTAGTTTTCCACAGAGACTTTGTTTAGCGATGTTAATCACATCAGGGCTAAATTCGAGTAATTGGAGATACTCAAAATCAGCAGTAGCGTGAATGACGCGACGAGCGATCGCATACTCTGAGGGATTCAGATTATGTTGACCAATTTCTTGGTCAATAATCCGAAAACTCTCTATAACTATGGGATGATCAAGGTTATTCAAATAACGATTTCGGGCCAATTAGCTTCGCGATAATAATTAACCATATTATCAAATTTACGCAGTTGTATGCGCTGAATTTTCAGGGTGGGGGTTTCTTTATCTATCCATTGTTCATTAATTTTGGTAATAATCTCTAAAAGGCGATCGCTATGTGATTCTGGGTTAACCTCCCCGAAATAACCCAAGGTAACATGACCTACAAAACTATGTTGTTGTTGTACTCCTAGTGCGATCATCAAACGATTTTGATATACTGCTTGTCTGATATTCATGATATGTAGATAATCAGATTCAGTTTTAGTCACTAAACAAATAGCTAAAGCGCGAGGAAAAACGGTCAATCCTAGTAATTGCAACTCGATCGCCTTATCAAATTTCTCCGATTCTTTATACTTGTCAAAACAGTTATTAGCCTCTTGCTTAAGGATATTATCAAAATCAGGATTTTCTTTAACTCCCGCTAGATAAGTACTATCCCAGACTAAATCAGCTACAGTTAAATGGAAACTTTCTGGTGGTAAACTAATCAATAACTCAGAGTCTAATGCTTTTACTAATTCTGCTTGACACTCTTGTAGAGAATTATAAAAAGCTTGATTATCCTGATCTTCAGCATAAGGAGGAGTCATAATAGTATAACCAGGAAAAGCCACTGGTTGACCCCCTTCAAACTTAGCGGATTTTTGAATATGATTAAGTTGTCCTTCTACGGTTGTTTTTAGGGTTAAGGGAACAACTCTATTAATATATTCTTGGTAAGTTTCGTTCAAATTTAAATTCCTCCAGTATATGCCAATTTATTTTTTTTGGGGAGACGATGATTTTAGTTTAAGACAAGCGATTCAGGAACTTAAAGACAAGGTAGTCGATCCTGACTGGCTATCATTTAACTATGATAAAATCTCAGGGGAGCAACCTGATGCAATTATTACTGGACTTAATCAAGCTATGAGTCCTGTATTTGGTTCAGGAGAAAGATTAATCTGGATCGAAGATACTACTATCGGTCAACAATGTCCCCCAGAATTATTATCACAGTTAGAAGCAAGATTACCGCAAGTTCTCCCCCAATCTCATTTACTATTTAGTTCTGGGAAAAAACCTGATGTACGGCTTAAAATAACCAAATTATTACAAAAATACGCTCAAGTTCAAGAGTTTTCTCTGATACCTCCCTGGAAAACTGAACAGATTTTACAACGAGTTCAACAAGTAGCTAGGGAAAAAGGTGTTAAACTCACTCCTCAAGCTGAAGAACTTCTCGCTGTTGCTGTGGGTAACCAGACTAGAGAATTGTACAACGAATTAGATAAGTTAAGTCTTTATCAATATAGTCAAACATCTCCTCTAGATGTCCAAGCGATCGCCCATTTAGTTAATCCTACTGCTCAAAATAGTTTACAATTAGCCGCGGCGATTCGTACAGCTTCCCAAGTCCAAGCTTTACGACTAATTACGGATTTACTTAATCTTAATGAACCTCCCCTAAAAATTGTCGCTACTCTCTTAGGACAATTTCGGACTTGGACTATCGTTAAAGTTATGTTAGATAGTGGTGAGACTGATGAACAATTAATCGCTAAGACAGCTGGAATTGCTAACTATAAAAGAATTCATTTTTTACGTCAAGAAATTAACCGTTGTTCCTCTCGACAGTTATTAGCTACTCTTACAATTTTACTACAATTAGAATATCAACTTAAACGCGGTTATGAACCTTTATCTACTCTCAAAATTAAAATTATTGAACTTTGTACTATTTTTCAGTCTTTACGGTAAAAAAATTTTCAGTGATTTAATTGTTTCGGGTCTTACCAAATATAATCTAATTTGGCTAAACTGTGCTAACATATGATAATGATTCTCATTCTAATATAGGAGTCCTTGTCTAATCTCATGACTTTAACCCCATCTAACCCTCGATTAATTACAGAAGCCCAACCTGTTGTAACGGAAGCAGAAATGATTGAAGCAGTAAAAACCCTACTCTTAGGATTAGGGGAAAATCCAGACAGAGAGGGGCTCAAAGATACCCCTAAACGTGTGGTAAAAGCTTTAAAATTTCTGACTTCTGGCTATCATCAAACTCTTGATGAGTTATTAAATGGGGCAGTATTTCACGAAAATACCAATGAAATGGTCTTAGTAAGGGATATAGATTTGTTTAGTTCTTGTGAACATCATATTCTACCAATTTTAGGAAGAGCACACGTTGCCTATATTCCTAATGGTAAAGTGATTGGACTGTCCAAAATTGCCCGCATCTGTGAAATGTATGCAAGACGTTTACAAGTACAAGAACGCTTGACAGCACAAATCGCTGATGCTTTACAGGGTTTGCTTCAGCCTCAAGGTGTAGCAGTATTAGTAGAAGCAACCCACATGTGTATGGTAATGCGTGGGGTACAAAAACCAGGCTCATGGACTTCTACTAGTGCAGTTAGAGGTGTATTCGCCAATGATGCTAAAACTAGACAAGAATTCATGAGTTTAATTTCCCATCAACCTAGTTTTAACACCTAAAAAGTTTGTGTTGCGTGCCATGATGTGGGATATCTTCTCACATCTTGTCCTAATCTCTTACTCCTAATAAATTGATGATTCAACAACAATCCCCAGAGCAAATTCTTTCCCTAAATATCCCTAAGCAAGGGTTACCTGTGACCATTATTACAGGGTTTCTTGGTAGTGGTAAAACAACCCTTCTTAATTATATTTTAAGTAATAATCACGATTTAAAAATAGCAGTTTTAGTTAATGAGTTTGGTGATATTGATATTGATAGTCAATTATTGGTATCAGTTGACGAAAATATGGTGACTCTGAGTAATGGTTGTATCTGTTGCACCATTAATGATGATTTGATTGAAGCTGTCTATCAAGTATTAGAACTAGATGAAAAAGTTGACTACTTAATAGTTGAAACTACAGGATTAGCAGATCCTTTACCTATAGCTTTGACTTTTTTAAGTACAGAATTACGGGATTTAGTTAGACTAGATTCTATCTTAACCTTAGTTGATGCGGAAACCTTTACATCTGAACATTTTGAAAGCGAATCAGCTTTAAAACAAATAATTTATGGGGATATTATTTTAGTTAATAAAACTGATTTAGTTGCAGCAAATCAAATTAAGCTCTTGGAAAAAGATATACAGACAATAAAAGTAGGAGCAAGAATTTTATATTCTCAATATGGTAAAGTTCCTCTCCCCCTTATTTTAGACATAGGAATGTGTAATCAGTCTCTTTTTTCTCAAAAAATAGAAGGTGAGCATCACCATGATCATGACCATCATCATTCTCATCATTTAGAAATAGATGGCTTTGTAGCCGTATCTTTTGAAAGAGATCGCCCTTTTCATCTAGATAAGTTCCAAAACTTTTTAAGCGATCAAAAATTAAATAATGTTTTTCGTGCTAAAGGAATTCTTTGGTTTATTGAGAGTGAGTTGCGACATATTTTTCAACTAAGTGGAAAGCGCTACGATATTGAGGCTGAACAATGGCAAGGAATTAGACGTAACCAATTAGTTTTGATTGGTCGTGATTTAAATGTTTCAGAAATTCGTCAAGGTTTAGAGCAATGTTTAGTTAAAAACTTTTAACCCTAATTAGTGAGGAAAAATAATGAACTATTTATCTAATGATACTTCTTTATCTCTATTTTATCGTCCACGTCGTCTGCGTCGCACTCCTGCTTTACGTAGTTTAATTAGAGAAAATGAACTAAAAGTTGATGATTTAATTTATCCAGTTTTCGTGAGAGAGGGAGTAAATCAAAAAGAAGAAATATCTTCTTTACCAGGATGTTATCGTTATTCTCTGGATTTACTTGTAAAAGAAATTCAAGAAGCTAGTAATTTAGGAATTAAGGCGGTTGCTTTATTTCCTTTGGTTGAAGCCGAAAAAAAAGATAATCTAGGTCAAGAAAGTTATAATCCTGATGGTTTAGTTCAACGTAGCATTAAAGCAATTAAAGAAAAAAATCCTGAGATAGTTTTGATAACCGATGTTGCTTTAGATCCTTTTTCTATCTATGGACATGATGGTATAGTCAAAGATGGAGAAATTCTTAACGATGAGACAGTAGAAGTCTTGGTAAAAATGGCTCTCTCACAGGCTGAGGCGGGCACTGATTTTGTAGCTCCTTCTGATATGATGGATGGCAGAATAGGCGCTATTCGTCAAGCATTAGATGCTCAAGGTTATTATCATGTAGGAATTTTGGCTTATTCTGCTAAATACGCTTCAGCTTATTATGGTCCTTTTCGAGATGCTTTGGAATCTACTCCCCAATTTGGGGATAAGAAAACTTATCAGATGGATACGGGTAATTCTAGAGAAGCTATCAAAGAGGTGGAATTAGATATTAAAGAAGGTGCTGATTTAGTAATGATTAAACCTGCTTTAGCTTATTTAGATATTATTTATCGAGTAAAGCAAATGACTAATTTGCCGGTAGTTGCTTATAACGTTTCAGGAGAATATGCGATGATTAAAGCAGCAGCCCAACAAGGTTGGATTGACGAAAAACAAGTTGTTTTAGAAACTCTCCTTAGTATTAAAAGAGCTGGTGCTGACTTGATTTTGACTTATTTTGCTAAAGAAGTAGCCCAATTGTTGCAGTAATTTTTGACAACCTTGTTATATGATAATGATAATCATTAAATAAAAAGAGATGATAGTTAAAATCAACAAGAGTTTTCAAAAAGCAGCTTTATGTAGTGTAATTTTAACCTGTTCTTCGGTATCTCAAGCTACTACACTATATGAATATTCGAGTTTTGTTATAGATGATGCTTCCTTTACATCAATCAAAGCGATAGATAATTATGGACAGTTTGTGGGAGATACTAATGCGGGGGGAGTTGATGCTATTACTTACTTTGTTAATCAAAATCAAGAGCTTAATTTTTTGTCTGCACCCTTACCCTCAGCGCCAGCCACTTTAGTATGGGATCTTAACGATAATCAGGATATAGTTGGCTATTTTTTTACTACTCCTGATTTTATTGAGGCTGAACCATATATTTACAGTAATGGTAATTTTATTTTACCTGAATTGTTTCCTGAAAGAGATGATATCCCAGATTTAGAATTTTCGGGAATTAATAATAACGGGCAAATTGTTGGCTTTTATTTTAATCAAGATTTTAGTGATGCTAATGGATTTTTTATTAATCAGCCTAATTTTAGTCAAATAGAGACTATTGATTTAGAACCAATTAATATACCTAATGCTGACAAAATCTTTCCTTGGGGAATAAATGATCAGGGAAATATTACGGGACAATTTAGAGATGAAAACGGTACTCAGGGGTTTTTGTTAGAAGGAGAACAAATTACCACAATTAACTTTCCTGGTGCTAACTTAACCAGAGCACGTGGTCTTAACAATAACAATCAAATAGTGGGAGTATTCAATTTACCAGAGACAGGAGATACTTGGCGTTCTTTTATCTGGGATAATAATAGTTTTCTCGAAATTGCTTTTCCAGGTGCTGTGGCTACTTTAGCAGACAATATAAATGATGCTGGGGTAATTGTCGGTCAATATTTTGACAGTGAAGGAAATGTTAAAGGCTTTCAAGCTACACCTATTCCCGAACCTTCAACAATATTGAGCACTTTTGTAATAATAACATTTTTAGGTTTAAAGGGCAAATTAAAATTATGATTAATCAACTAGAAAAATCTCCAAAGGATTTAGAACAATTAATTAAAATTCGTCACACCTGCGCCCATATTTTAGCAATGGCGGTACAGAAGTTATTCCCAGAGACTAAAGTCACTATTGGTCCAGTTACAGAAATGGGGTTTTATTATGACTTTGACCGTCAAACTCCTTTTACTCCAGAAGACTTGCAAAAGATTGAACAAGAAATGCGCCGAATCATTAAAGCTAATCTACCTATCATTAAAGAAGTGGTAGAGCGCGCCGAAATTAGAGCCGAAATTGCACAACTAAATGAATCATATAAGCTCGAAATCCTCGATAATATACCTGCAGAAGAAACTATTACTCGTTATTTTCTTGGTAGTCCTGATAGTGGTAGGGGTAATAGAAAAGTTGAACCTTCTTTAATAGATCCGGTGATTTCTCCCCCTGAAGAGTTTTGGTGGGATTTATGCGCCGGTCCTCATCTTAACTTTACAGGAGAAATTAATCCAGATGCTTTCGCTTTAGAAAGTGTAGCAGGAGCATATTGGCGAGGAGATGAAAGCCAACCTCAGTTACAGAGAATTTATGGAACAGCTTGGTTAAATCCAGAACAACTACAAGCTTACCTACAACAACAAGAAGAAGCCAGACGTCGAGATCATCGTAAATTGGGGCGACAACTCAAACTATTTAGTATTCAAGAAGATGCAGGAGGAGGTTTAGTTTTTTGGCATCCTAGGGGTGCTACCATACGTTATCTAATCGAGGACTATTGGCGTCAAGCTCACCTAGAAGCGGGTTATCAACTTTTATATACTCCTCACCTAGCTAATTTAGAACTCTGGAAAACTTCGGGACATTGGAACTTTTATCGAGAAAATATGTTTGAGGCGATCGCCATCGAAGCTCAAAGTTATCAACTCAAACCGATGAACTGTCCTTTTCATGTTTTGACTTATCAGGATGAACTCCACTCCTATAGAGAATTTCCCCTGAAATGGGCAGAATTAGGTACAGTCTATCGTTATGAGCGCTCAGGGGCTTTACACGGGTTAATGCGGGTACGTGGGTTTACTCAGGATGATGCCCATATTTTTTGTTTACCAGAACAAATTACCTCGGAAATTTTCGGTGTTTTAAATTTGACTGAAAAAATACTTTCAGACTTTGGGTTTACTGATTATGAGATTAATTTATCTACTCGTCCTAAAAAGTATGTAGGAACTGACCAAGCTTGGGATTTAGCTACTGAGGCTTTAATTGAAGCTTTAAATATTAAACAATGGGATTATGTAGAAGATCAAGGTGGAGGGGCTTTCTATGGTCCTAAAATCGATCTGAAAATTCAAGATGCTATTGGTAGAATGTGGCAATGTTCTACCATTCAAGTTGATTTTAATTTACCCGAACGTTTTAACATGGAATACGTGGCAGCCGATGGGACTCGTCAACGCCCAATTATGATTCATCGGGCTATTTTTGGCTCTTTAGAACGATTTTTTGGCATTTTAATTGAAAATTACGCGGGAGATTTTCCTCTGTGGTTAGCTCCAATTCAAGTACGCTTATTACCTGTAGGGGATGAACAACGCGAATATGGAGAATTAGTAGCAAGTAAACTTAAAAAAGCGGGATATCGGGTAGAAGTAGATAAAAGCGGTGAACGCTTGGCTAAACAAATTCGTACTAGTGAATTAGAGAAAATCCCTGTGGTGGCTATTATTGGTAAGCGAGAAGTGGAAAGTCAAACTCTGAGTATCCGCACTCGCAGAGGAGGAGATTTGGGAACTATGACTGTTGAGTTTTTACAAGAAGAGTTAAAAAAAGCGGTCACAGCAAAGACTAGTATTTAAAATGATAATCATTTATAATAAGTTAATAACAATGTTAATTGTGTAGAACTTAATGATTACGGCAATTTCAGGACTACCGGGTTCTGGTAAAACTGAGTGGATTAGAGAACAAATAGCTCGAAATCAAAGAAAGGCTGTGTATTTTAGTCCTCAAACAGCCAATTTTCCCATTGATGACCTTCGTTTACAGAGTACTGAATCAAAAGTACAGGTTTTTTTCACCGGAGGAATAGAAGAGTTATCTAAGTTTGCTCAAACAGGAGGGGAAGTTTATCTAGAATTGCCATGGCATTTAGATTTATTAGCTGCTGAATCTTTGTTACAAAAGCTAAATTGTCACCGAGTTGCTATCATTTCGAGTCCTGAAGATTGCTTTCAGTGGCAAAGTTGGGCAGATGAGCTAGTTTTAAATTATCGTACCGGGATAGATAAATGGCTCTCTAGATTAGAAAAACAGCAATTAAAAATACAACAAGCTCTTTTAAGGGGAGAAGTCTTAGATTTTTCCAGTTTAGAGACTTTTTGGAGAGAATTAACAGAGGGAGCTTATGGTGAGGTATTTCGTGTTAAAGGAATTTTTGATATAGCACAAGGAGAGTCTATTTATGGAGAATTCAGTTGTGGATTACCTCCGCAAGACTTTGAATCTTTGCAATTACCTTTAAGTTTGCAGGGGAGACCAGAACGGTTTAGTGGTATAGAAATCATTGGAGATAATCTAGATAAAGAAGCGATCGCTGATACCCTAGGAGATTGTTGTCTTTCAGACGAAGCCATATTTTATTATCAAGAACAAATCAAACAGTCTTTAAGCTTAGAAGAAGAGGAAATACAATGAAAATAGCTGTTATGTCCTGTATTCATGGCAATATGGCTGCTTTAGAAGCAGTATTAGAAGATATAAGGAAAAACGACTGTGCAGAAATTTATTGTCTGGGGGATTTAGTGGGATATGGACCATTTCCCAATGAAGTTGTCGAAACTATTCGGGAACTGAATATTCCCACAGTTCAAGGTTGTTGGGATGAGGATATTGTCGAAGGTTTAAACGCCTGTGAATGTAGCTATCCTTCTTTATTAGCCGAAAAAAGAGGTAAATTAGCTCATGAATGGACTAATCAACAGATTAACGCCGAAAACCGCCAATATCTTGCTGAACTACCCGAAACTCTTAAGGTTAATAATCTTTGTTTTGTACATGGTAGTCCTCAAAGTAACCATGAATATCTGTTGCCAGAAATAAATGCGTTTACTGCTTTAGAGCGGGTTTTATCCGTAGATGCTGATGTCTTGTTTTGTGGTCATACTCATGTTCCTTATGTACGAAATCTTGAATCAGGACAACTAACCATTAAAGTTAACCTTTCTAAGGATAATAATCAGATATCTGAGAGCTTTTCTACTCCTCTAAAACGTATTATTAATGTAGGTTCAGTAGGTGAACCTCGTCATGGTCGTCCTAATGCGACTTACGTCATTTATGATACCAACACGGCAGCAGTACAGTTACAAGAAATAGCTTATGATTATCAAAAGACTTGTAAAGCCTTGTTAGAAAAAGGTTTACCCCCGATTTTTGCTTGGCGACTTATCAAAGGCTGGGAATACGCCGAAAAAGCTGAAGATCCTACTCATGTGTGTGAACGTTAATTATGTGGGCAATTTTAGCGGGAATCGAAGGTAATTATCCAGCTTATCAAGCTGTTCTCAAGGATATTAAAAGCCAAACTAAAGCAGTTGAAGAATTATATATTCTCGGTGATATAGTAGGTCCTAGAGCAGAAACTGAAACATTGGTTCAAAGTCTTCTTAATCCTTTTGATGGTGAATTATTTCCTCAAATTTGTCGAGGTTGGTGGGAAGAACAATGCTTAATTCTACACGGTTTAAGTGGGACAACTCAAGCCACAGAATTATTAGATAGATATGGAGATGATACGGTAAAAAATCTCTGGAATTTTGTTTCTCGTGAAACAGTGGAATGGATACGAAAGTTAGATTTTGGTTTTGTGGAATTAGATTGTTTACTTATCCATGGCAGTGGTGTTAGTGTTAGTGAGGAGTTAACTCCGAATACACCACCCTGGCGAGTTTTAGATCGTCTTGGGCGTTTTGGGGTTAATCAGCTTTTTTGTGGTCGCTCTGGTCAAATTTTTGAATACCAACTACAACAAGGCTCGATTATTTCCAGTGTAACTACCCTTGAAAATCAGTCTTCTCCTGAAACTATCACAACTTCTCAAAAACGAATTATAGGAGTAGGAAATGTGGGTAAAACCCCTCATCAAGCTACTTATACTTTATATAATTCCCATAACAATTATTTGGAGTTTAGAGTAGTTTATTACTAGTACGGTGGTTAAGTTGTAGTGCTAAAGCCGATTGTATAGCGCTACGTGCAGGCAAAAGCTAGACTGCGGTGCGTATCCGAAGGATCTCGCGCAGCGAATCCCGCGCCGGTTTCCGGCGCCAAGGAACGTCGACCAAGCTAGGGAACGCGCACCAAGACAGTAATGGGTTTCATAATTTGAAAGAGTAGATAATCTTCTGTATAAAGTTGTGCTATTTTCATAATTTCTGTCTCCTTAATCGATTGAGAGAAGGCTAAAAATATAACGGAAGGCAAAAGGCAAGAGGCAAAAGTCAAAACCCATAAGTGGTATAGTGTTTAGCAGCAATAATATCTAATACCCTAACACCTATATAGTGATTTTAAAAACCCCCCAACTTTTTTAAGTTAGAGGGTTTTATTTAATTACCTAAACCGAGTAAATCTACTTATCAACCGAACTTACCAGCGGTAGAAGCAATTAAGAAAGCAGCGTAGGTAAAGATATATCCCACAGTGAAGTGAGCTAAACCAACCAAACGAGCTTGTACGATTGAGAGAGCAACGGGTTTGTCTTTCCAGCGAACTAGGTTAGCTAGAGGAGTACGTTCGTGTGCCCAAACAATAGTTTCGATTAACTCTTGCCAGTATCCTCTCCAAGAGATGAGGAACATGAAACCAGTAGCCCAAACTAGGTGACCAAAGAGGAACATCCAAGCCCAGACAGAAAGGTTGTTCACACCGTAGGGATTGTAACCGTTGATTAACTGAGCAGAATTAGCCCAGAGGTAATCGCGGAACCAACCCATGAGGTAGGTAGAGTTTTCGTTAAATTGAGCGACGTTGCCTTGCCAGATACCAAGATGCTTCCAGTGCCAGTAGAAGGTTACCCAGCCTAGAGTATTGAGCATCCAGAACATAGCGAGGTAGAAAGCGTCCCAAGCGGAGATATCACAAGTACCACCACGACCAGGACCATCGCAAGGGAAGGAGAAGCCGAAGTCTTTCTTATCGGGCATAAGTTTAGAACCACGGGCATCTAGAGCGCCTTTAACGAGGATCAAGGTAGTTGTGTGTAATCCAAGAGCTATCGCATGGTGTACTAAGAAGTCACCAGGTCCGATGGTCAAGAACAGGGAGTTTGTGCCACTGTTAATCGCATCTAACCAACCAGGTAACCAAACAGCGCTAGTGGTAGAAGCGATACTATCTGGGTTAGATAGTAAGATATCAAAACCATAGAGAGCTTTACCGTGAGTAGCTTGAATCCATTGTGCGAATACAGGCTCAATTAGGATTTGTTTTTCAGGAGTTCCGAAAGCAACTACTACATCATTGTGGACGTAGAGACCGAGAGTGTGGAAACCTAGGAAGAGAGAGACCCAGCTTAAGTGGGAGATAATCGCTTCTTTGTGTTCGAGAACTCGGGCTAATACGTTGTTTTTATTCGCTTCGGGGTCATAGTCTCTGACTAAGAAGATTGCACCGTGAGCGAAAGCACCTACCATGATGAAGCCAGCGATGTACTGGTGGTGAGTGTAGAGAGCAGCTTCAGTCGTATAGTCACGCGCCATAAATACATAGGGCGGGATGGCGTACATATGCTGCGCTACTAGAGAAGTAATTACACCTAGAGAAGCCAAAGCGAGGGCTAATTGGAAGTGTAAAGAGTTGTTAATTGTGTCGTAGAGACCAACGTGTCCTTCTCCGAGCATACCACCGAAGGGAGTACCTTGAGGGGGCTTGTGTGCTTTGAGAATCTCTTTGATGCTATGTCCGATACCGAAGTTGGTACGGTACATATGACCAGCGATGATAAAGATTACCGCGATCGCCAAGTGGTGATGAGCCATATCAGTCAACCACAGAGATTCTGTTTGAGGATGGAAGCCACCTAAGAAGGTTAGAATCGCTGTTCCTGCTCCTTGGGAAGTACCAAATACGTGGCTAGCGGTATCAGGATTTTGAGCGTACACTCCCCAGTTCCCTGTAAAGAAAGGTGCTAGACCTGCAGGGTGAGGAGGAGTGGACAGGAAGTTATCCCAACCGACGTGTTGACCACGAGATTCTGGAATAGCCACGTGTACTAAGTGACCTGTCCAAGCCAAAGAGCTTACCCCAAATAGACCTGCTAGGTGGTGGTTAAGACGTGACTCAGCGTTCTTGAACCAAGATAGGCTAGGACGGAACTTAGGTTGTAAGTGTAACCAGCCTGCGAACAAGAAAACAGAAGCCAGAATTAACAGGAATACTGCACCTTGGTAAAGGTCTTGATTGGTGGTTATCCCGATGGTATAGAACCAGTGATAAACCCCAGAGTAAGCGATGTTTACTGGATTAGATGCTCCAGCTTGAGTGAAGGCGTCTATTGCACCTTGACCGAAGTGAGGGTCCCAGATAGCGTGAGCGATGGGACGGACATTTAGAGGATCTTTGATCCATTGTTCAAAGTTACCTTGCCAGGCTACGTGGAAGAGAGTGCCGGAAGTCCACAGAAAGATAATCGCGATGTGTCCGAAATGAGAGGCAAAGATCTTTTGGTAAAGATTTTCCTCGGTCATACCATCGTGAGTTTCAAAGTCGTGGGCTGTAGCAATCCCGTACCAAATCCGACGTGTTGTTGGGTCTTGAGCGAGATCCTGGCTAAATTTGGGAAATTTAGTTGCCATAGCTATAAACAGAAGTTCTCCTGTTCGTGAACGATTGAGCTTATGCGGTATTTACTGCAGGTGATGCTTATTTTTGAGTTTATCCCTGGAACGGTTGTTCCAGGCGATAGGTAAGTAAATACTTACAGTTAGTTTAACCTACTGCAATTATCCTTGCTAGGAAGAACGCCCAGGTGGTAACAATTCCGCCTAGCAAGTAGTGGGCTACCCCTACAGCACGTCCCTGAATAATACTCAGAGCGCGAGGCTGAATCGCGGGGGCTACTCTTAGCTTGTTATGAGCCCAAACGATAGACTCAATCAACTCTTGCCAGTAACCACGTCCGCTGAAGAGGAACATTAAGCTAAAGGCGAAGATGAAGTGTCCTGCTAAGAACATTATGCCGTAAGCTGACAAAGCTGATCCATAGGAATTAATCACTTGTGCTGATTGAGCCCAGAGGAAGTCTCTTAGCCAACCATTAATGGTGATTGCGCTTTGAGCGAAGTTGCCAGAGGTGATGTGAGATACACTGCCATCGGGTAGTACTGTTCCCCATACATCTGACTGCATTTTCCAGCTAAAGTGGAAGATCACAATCGATAAGGAGTTGTACATCCAGAAGAGACCTAAGAATACGTGGTCCCAACCAGAAACTTGACAAGTACCGCCACGTCCTGGACCATCGCAAGGGAAGCGGAAGCCTAGGTTAGCTTTGTCAGGGATTAAGCGAGAGCTACGAGAGTAGAGTACCCCTTTGAGGAGAATCAAGACAGTTACGTGAATGGTGAAAGCATGAATATGATGCACCATAAAGTCTGCTGTTCCCAGGGTAATGGGCATCATCGCTACTTTTCCTGCTACAGCTACTATACCACCACCAAAAGCGTAGCTTACTGGTTCTAGTGCGTTAGGCGCTGTGCCTCCAGGTGCTAAGGTGTGTAGGTTTTGAATCCACTGTGCGAACACTGGCTGTAGCTGAATCGCTGTATCAGAAAACATATCCTGAGGGCGACCTAGAGCGCGCATGGTGTCGTTGTGGATATACAAACCGAAGCTATGGAAGCCTAGGAAGATACATACCCAGTTGAGGTGAGAAATGAGAGCATCTCTTTGACGAATGACTCTGTCTAGCAGGTTATCGATGTTTTTAGCTGGATCATAGTCGCGTACCATGAAGATCGCTGCGTGAGCGCCTGCTCCCACGATTAGGAAGCCACCAATCCACATATGGTGAGTAAAGATTGATAGTTGTGTTCCGTAATCTGTCGCTAGATAGGGATAGGGAGGCATCGCGTACATATGATGAGCCACGATGATGGTTAGAGAACCTAATAGGGCTAGGTTTAGCGCTAGTTGAGCGTGCCAAGATGTGGTCAATACTTCGTAGAGTCCTTGGTGGGTTGTGCCCGTGATGGGATCTCTTTGTCCTTCTAGGATTTCTTTGATGCTATGACCAATACCCCAGTTGGTACGATACATATGACCTGCAATGATGAAGAGCACGGCGATCGCCAAGTGGTGATGAGCTGTATCTGACAACCATAAGCCACCTGTTACTGGATTTAGTCCTCCTTTGAAGGTTAGGAAGTCTGAATATACTCCCCAATTCAGGGTAAAGAAGGGTGTTAATCCTTGGGCGAAACTAGGATATAGCTCTACCATCTTGCTGCTATCGAGAATAAACTCGTGAGGCAAGGGTATGTCTTGGGGGGCTACTCCTGCGTCTAACATTTTGTTAATTGGTAGGGATACGTGGATCTGGTGACCCGCCCAACCTAGAGAGCCTAATCCTAGTAAGCCTGCTAAGTGGTGGTTTAGCATTGATTCCACATTTTGGAACCATTCCAGTTTTGGTGCACGTTTGTGATAGTGAAACCAACCCGCAAACAGCATTAACGCTGCCATTACTAAACCGCCTATAGCTGTGCAATATAACTGATACTCGTTAGTAATACCAGAAGCACGCCAAAGTTGGAAAAATCCTGAGGTAATCTGAATTCCGTGGAACCCACCGCCTACATCGGCGTTGAGGATATCTTGACCTACTATTGGCCAAACTACTTGAGCGCTTGGCTTAATATTAGTGGGATCGCTTAACCAGGCTTCGTAGTTAGAAAAACGTGCGCCATGGAAGTACATCCCACTTAACCAAACGAATACTACGGCTAAGTGTCCAAAGTGAGCACTGAAGATCTTCCGTGAAATATCTTCTAGGTCACTTGTTTGACTGTCAAAATCGTGCGCATCAGCGTGGAGATTCCAAATCCAGGTTGTGGTTTTTGGCCCTCTCGCCAGAGTGCGATCAAAGTGACCCGGCTTCCCCCATTTCTCGAATGAGGTAGGCACTGGATCTTTATCTACTATTATTTTGGCTTTCGCCTCTTTCTCTGGGGGACTAATTGTCATGAGGGTGTCTCCTCTCTCGACAACAAAATTAGGGTTTGCAGTTTGTGAATCGTTTTGTTATTTTAGCTTCGGTCTGCAGTTTTTACTTGCGACCTTGTTTCTAAAATAGCGCAACTTTTCGTACTTTGTTTCTTTTTTTTGATGCAAAGCACTAATGATGATATTAATGCCTTTATGACTTTATTTTACTAATGATTAACAATATTTAAAATTAGCTCATTTTTCGCTCCTACGCTGCTTTTTCTGAACCTTTTTTTCTCTAAAAGTCAAGACTTTTTAACTTTTCTTAACAAAACTTAATTGTGCCTGAAGATACGTTATATTGCCAAATAGAGAGAATATTAATGAGTAACAGTAATTATGTTGACTTTAAAACATAGAGCTAAATCAATAAAAACAATTTTTGTCTATCTATTATTGCTCTTAGTGAGTTGGAGTTTAATTAGTTGTAGTGATAATCTAGAGAGTAAGAATCTTGGCGATCGTCCTGTCAGAGAAAACAAAACCCAACCTAATCGTCTCTCAGAGATTGCTCCTCCTCTGGTAATTAATCAATTAGACGCAATCTTAAGCAAATATCAACCACAAGTAAGTATAGTCACTCCACAACCAGATCAACTCTTTACCGAAAATACCGTAACCGTCAAACTAGACGTTAAAGATTTAGCAATTTTTCAAGATTCCCAGTTTAACCTCGGTCCTCATTTACAACTTATTGTAGATAACGAGAGATATCTATCTATATATGATCTCAATGAGCCAATCGTTTTAGAGGATTTAACACCAGGAACTCATACTCTGAGGGTATTTGCAGTGAAACCCTGGTTAGAAAGCTTTAAAAATGAGGGAGCTTACGCTCAAACAGCATTTCACGTTTACACTAAAACCGACAATACCCCTGATCCTTCTCTACCTTTATTAACCTATAACAGTCCTCAAGGTATTTATGGAGCAGAACCAATCATGTTAGACTTTTACCTAACTAATGCTCCTCTTCACTTCGTGGCTAGAGAAAATCCCGATGATAATATTAGTGATTGGCGTATTAAAGTAACCATCAATGATGAAAGTTTCCTACTAGATAGTTGGAAATCTTTATATTTAGAGGGGTTTCAACCAGGTATCAATTGGGTTAAATTAGAATTTATCGATGATCAAGGAGAAAAAATTAAGAATCTCTTTAATACTTCTGTACAGTTAGTTAACTATCAACCCAACAGAGAAGATAACCTCTCTAAACTAATTAGAGGTGAATTGTCTTTAGATACAGTACAATCTATCGTAGATCCTAATTATCTAGCTCCTGTTATCACTACTCCCGAGACTACTGTAGAGGAAGAAGTTACCGATATTCCCGAGACTAATAATATAGATAAGGAAGTAATAGAGATTCCCGAGACTACCCCAGAAGCGATCGAGATTCCCGAGACTACTGTAGAGGAAGAAGTTACCGAGATTCCCGAGACTACCCCAGAAGCGATCGAGATTCCCGAGACTGAGATAGATGCAATTCCCCTGACATTTAATGAGAAAATTAAAATAGAAGAATTGCAAAACTCTCAACTACTACAAAAAGTTTTCCGACAATTGGAAAAACTAGGTAATTAATACTGCGAGTATATACAGAGCGCTTTATATCGGAACTTCCCCCTGAAAAAAAATCAAGAAAGAGCTGAAAAGAGCTTCTAGAAGA
>RECR01000124.1 GCA_007693955.1 Gloeocapsa sp. DLM2.Bin57 | reverse complement strand
AAAATATTGTTTTGGAGATGATAGTAGTCAGCTAAAAGACTATGCTTGGTATGGTAGATTGTTCAAAGGAACTAAACCAGTAGGGCAAAAAAAGCCCAATGCTTGGGGATTATATGATCTGCACGGAAATGTCTGGGAATGGTGTGCCGATGATTGGCATAATAATTACCAGGAAGCACCTAGTGATGGGAGTATATGGTTAGGTAGTAATAAAAATAAAGTGCTACGTGGAGGTTCTTGGTACTACGATGCCCTTCGCTGCTGTTGTGCTTGTCGTGGTAGAGGCGCGCGCGTCGATAGGGGAATCGACCAAGGATTTCGTGTAGCAAGTGGATTCCATAGAGTTACATAACCCTTTGCTCTTTTATCCTTTTACCCTTTCCACCTACCATCGAGTTTCTTTGTGAAATATTAAGTTTTGTTAATATCAAATGGGATAAAAGGGGGAGAGGGAAGAGGGGGAGAGGGGAATGAAGAATGTAGAATGAGTGCGAATGTGCGAAAAAATAATTAATTCTTAATTCTTAATTCATTTTTAGCCTTTTATTTTCCATTCGATCTAACTTACTAGTTTCAGTCTCAAAGTTAGCGTTTAAGCGCTCTAGCCATTTCCCGTTGATCGTCACGTCTTTTGATGGTTTCTCGTTTGTCGTGTAATTTCTTCCCTTTAGCCAAACCTAAACTAATTTTAATCCAGTTGCCCTTGATATACATTTTCAAAGGAACGAGAGTCAACCCTTTTTGCTCAATTAGACCAATTAATTTATTAATTTCTTTGCGGTGTAAGAGTAGTTTACGAGTCCGTCTAGGTTCATGATTAAAATAAGCTCCACTAGCATCATAAGGGGAAATATGGACGTTAAGCAATAAAGCTTCTCCATGACGAATTAAAGCATAACCATCCCGTAGATTAACCTTACCCGCGCGAATGGATTTAACCTCTGTACCTGTTAACTGTATTCCTGCTTCATAGGTTTCTAAAATTTCATAGAGATAGCGAGCTTGACGATTATCACTAATAATTTTAATTACTTCTTTGTTATCACTCATAAATTATTGTATATTTATAATAAGAGAAAGCAAGCATGAGCTTACTTACGCCCATACTCACCGCTATGGATTTAACTGAGATCAGGCTGTTGCGCTAATTTACACAACAGCTCTTGAAATCAGATTATTGTATTGTCAGAGATTACGGCGTTCTTAAGTACTACGACAATTCCACTACGAATATAGAACCCTTGTTCTTCACGTTCAGCTTCTTCCACATGATCCTTGTTAATAATCTGAACATTACTACCAATGCGGGCATTTTTATCGATGATGGCACCACGAATGATACTATTTTTGCCAATCCCTACTGGTATTTTACCAGATTCTAAACTTTTTTGTCTTTCTAAAAACGGTTCATAGTAATCAGCACCCATAATCAGGGTATCTTCAATCACAGAATTAGACTCAATCAAAGTCCGAACACCTAAAACCGAATGATTAATTTGACATTGCTTAACAATGCAACCATCACCAATAATCGATTCAGTGACTCGGCAATCTAACAATTTAGAGGGAGGTAGGTAACGAGAACGGGTGTAAATTGGTGATTTTTCGTCATAAAAGCTAAAAGGAGGGATAGGCTGCTGTGTCAGAGCCAAATTAGCCTCATAAAAAGCCTCGATTGTTCCGATATCTTCCCAATAATCCTTGAATAAAAAGGCTTGGAGATTATACTTATTAGCCGCTCCAGGGATAATCTCTTTACCAAAGTCGGTATCTTGGGGATTATCCTCTAATAATCTAGCCATTACCTCTTTATTAAAAATATAGATACCCATCGAAGCAATGTAGGGTTTTTCCTTAGCTTCAGCAGCGTTTAAACCCAATACCGTGGTATCTACCTGCATTTGTTTAAGGGCTTCTCCTTTGGGCTTTTCGGAGAAATCCACTACTCTACCATTGTCATCGATTTTCATTAAGCCAAAACTAGAAGCAGTTTTTTCCCCAATAGGCACAACGGAAAGGGTAATATCAGCTTTAGTATCTCGATGACGTTGGATAAACTCAGCATAATCCATACGATAGAGATGATCTCCTGATAAAATCAGATACTCATCAATATCCCATTCTTGGAATAACCAGATATACTGACGTACCGCGTCTGCTGTTCCCTGAAACCAGCTCGGATTTTCTGTGGTTTGTTGGGCGGCGAGTACTTCGACAAAACCTTCACTAAAGCTAGAAAAATTGTAAGTACGGCTTAAGTGACGATTGAGAGAAGCTGAATTAAACTGGGTTAAAACGTATATTTTGAGAATTTGTGAATTGATACAGTTACTAACAGGAATATCAATTAGGCGATATTTCCCCGCTAAGGGTACTGCTGGTTTAGCGCGTAACTTGGTCAGGGGATAAAGACGAGTACCCGCGCCTCCTCCCAGAATAATTGCTAAAACTCTTTTCATGTAAGATAACCTCGTATATTGTCAGATGATCTCTCACCTCAAGTTTAGCCCAATAGGGAAAGGTTACCTAATCTTGATTCAAGGATTCACGTTTCAAAAAGTTAAGCATAATCGGTGTAATTTCCTTAACCCAATGTTCTTGGGGATAATGTTTAGCTTCGGGTAGTTGTCTAAATTCGAGATAACTATTACTTGCTGCTAAGGTGGCGATCGCGCTACTGTCTAACCAAGGATCTAACATTCCCCACAGAATCAATGTTGGTTTAGTCCAAGTAGCTAGACCTGATTCTATTATAGCTAAAGATTGATTGAGTTGCAGGTTTTTGGTCGCAGCAATCAGCGATCGCCCTGCTGCGGAACTTTTCAGAAAGGGTTGACGGTATTTATTTAAATCTTCTTCTTCTATCACAAACCCGCTACCTTTTTCTAAGGTACGATCCACCAAGAGAGGATCTTGAGTTAACATTTCTCCTGCTAAGGGAATCGTCCACTGTTGCATTATCCACGGTAATTTAGCATTTTTGGTAATAGGAGTATTCAGGATAATTAAACGATGTATCTTCTCAGGGTATTTAAGGGCGTATTCAATTCCTACCGAAGGGAGAAAACCTTGAACTACTAGGGAGACTTTCTCTAGATTAAGGGTATCTAATAATGCAGTAAAAGCTTGAAGATAAGCCTCTCTGGTATAGGAAAACTCCCGCTGACTCGGTTTACTTGATGCACCAAACCCGATCCAATCAGGGGCGATCGCCCTAAATCCTTCTTTAGCTAATTCTGGTAAAATACCTCGCCAAGTATAACCATGGGAAGGGATTCCATGGAGTAGAATTACTGGAGGTTGAGAATTAGTTAGTTTTGTTTCTCGTAGATACCAAGTTAATTGACCGATGGTTAGATTTTGTTCTTGTATTATCACTGGTTAAAAGTTAATGTATCTTTTGATACAGAAAGAATTGGCAAAAAGCTAAATATTAAAGACTTTAAATCTAAACAATGATTTTGTCTAGTAAAGTTAGTACAAAGTTATGGGAACTTTAATTAAATCTAGTAATTTCCAGATGTCTAAAGCAAAAATGGTCAATAGAGGCAAAACAACTAACGGAGATTGGTTCAGTAGTCTCAAAAAAATTTTACCATCTTACTGGTTAGCCTGTATTCCTCTAGTAGCAATTATTATAGTTGTTTGGAATACAGCAGTACTAGCCCAAGATGGAGACGAGTTAACCCTAGAACAAATACAGGGAAATCTCAACGCAATCTGGGTTCTGATTGCCGCAATTTTGGTAATTTTCATGAACGCTGGTTTCGGAATGCTAGAAACAGGGTTCTGTCGTCAAAAAAACGCGGTCAATATTCTCACTAAAAACCTGATTGTCTTCGCCATCGCTACTATTGGTTACTGGGCGATCGGCTTTTCCCTGATGTTTGGTTCAGGAAGTCCTTTTATCGGCTTAGGAGGCTGGTTTCTCTCGGGTGAGCCTGCTACCTACGGCTTAGATCCATTTCCCGCGGGTTTACCTATACCCGTATTTTTCCTCTTCCAAGCAGCCTTTGCCGGAACAGCGGCTACTATTGTTTCTGGTGCGGTTGCCGAGAGAATCAAATTTGTAGATTTTTTGATCTTTAGCGTAATTATTACCGCCATATCCTACCCCATTACAGGACATTGGGTTTGGGGTGAAGGTGGTTGGTTAGGGGGTTTAGGGTTTGAAGATTTTGCTGGCTCTACCGTAGTACACTCTGTAGGTGGTTGGGCTGCCTTAGCAGGAGCAGCTATTTTAGGACCTAGAGAAGGTAAATATAGAGATGGTCGCATTAATGCTATTCCAGGTCATAATATGAGTATCGCTACCCTAGGCTGTCTCATTCTCTGGATTGGTTGGTTTGGCTTTAATCCTGGTTCAGAATTAGCAGCTAACGAAAGCGTAGCTTTTATCGCTGTTACCACTAACTTAGCTGCTGCAGCTGGCGGTATAGCGGCTACCTTTACCTCTTGGTTTAAAGACGGTAAACCAGACTTATCTATGGTGATTAACGGTATCCTCGCTGGGTTAGTTGGTATCACCGCAGGTTGTGATGGTGTTAACTATTGGGGAGCAGTAATTATCGGTATCATTGCTGGTATTATCGTCGTTTTCTCTGTCGGCTTTTTTGATAGTATCAAAATTGATGACCCTGTAGGTGCAACCTCTGTACACTTAGGTTGTGGAATTTGGGGAACTCTCGCTGTGGGTTTATTCAATACCGAAACCGGTTTATTCTTTGGTGGTGGTATTCAACAACTGATTAATCAAATCATCGGTGTCGTTGCTATTGGTGCTTTTACAGTTATCGTTAGTGTGATTGTCTGGATGATTTTAAAATCAAGCATGGGTTTACGCGTTACTCCCGAAGAAGAAATCGAAGGTTTAGATATCGGTGAACACGGTATGGAAGCTTATAGCGGTTTTGTTAAAGAGTCAGACGTCTTAGCTACTAGTTTTGGAGCTAGCATTAGTGGTTCTGAAGATTTAACCAGTTCTCTCGATTAAATATCTTATCAGATTTTTAACCTTGCCTACACCAATTTTTTAAAAAGGTGTAGGTTTTTCAATAAAAATATACAAAATTTATAAAAATTCATAAACAAATTGTAAATAAAATCATACTCTTGAGAATCAGCAATTATAATAATGGTTAACAGGATACTATCTTATAAATTTAACTAATTTTATGCCATGCAACTTAATGGGTATTTATCACAATATTCTCTCCCTGAAATATTTCAACTAGTGGAACAGGGACAAAAAACAGGTAGATTAAGTCTATACTACAATATTAGCAACCAAAATCATAGCCATTATATTTGGTTTAATAATGGTGAAATCGTCGCCGCTGCTAATCAATTAAACCAGGAGGGGTTAGCATCACTGATTGAAGAGAGAAAATGGCTAAAAAAAGAAATTATTCAAACAATTGCTAGAATTTGTGCTAGTGATACTCCTCTTGGTTTGTATCTGAAATCTCAAAACTTACTTAACGCAGAACAATTAAAAATTCTCTTCTATATCCAAGTTATGCGTCAGGTGTGCGAGTTATTTAAACTTAAAGAGGCAAAATTTGATTTTACTAGTAATACTAACCTCCCTATGGCGGAAATGACAGGATTGAGTAACCAAGTCACAGAAGTTACTCTAGAAGGTTTAAGAGTCTTAAAAGATTGGACTGTTTTAGCAGAAAAACTACCTGTACCAACATCAGGTTTACGCAGTATAATTAATGGTTATCCTAGATTAAATATTAATAATTTAGAATCCAGAGTCTGGGAATATACCGACGGGAAAACCTCTCTAAGTAAAATATCTCAACAATTAAATTTAACCATTGAACAAGTACAACAAATCGCTTTCCGTTTAATTATGGTTAATTTAGCTCAAGAAGTACCTATGCTCTTGACTCCTCCGGTTACTGAACAAATTAAATTACCTTCGGAATCTTCAGAAGCAGATACTAAGTCAACTCTGAGTAAATCTTTCGTCGAAGACTTGCTTAGTTTTTTGGGTAATTTTCAATAGACTTCTTACAGAAGTTAGCAGATAGGGGAAAAGGGAAATGAAGAATGCGCGAATGAGGGAATAGGGAATAGGGGGGAGCAGGCAGCTTCTGAGTATGGTATATAGGAATAATAACACCATTCAACCTAATACTTATTGTTGTGAAAAAATATCTACAATACTGTTTTTTTTGTCTAATCTCTGTGATGTTATTCGGTTGTCAGGTTAATTTTATAGCTGCTGACTCTAGAGAAGTTCCACAATTAGTCCAATCGATTCTCAGTGAACCAAAAACCTTTAATCCCGTATTGTCTTTAGAATCGCCAAATATTTTCTCGTTGACTTTTGAAGGTTTAGTCAGAGAAAACCCGATAACCGCAGAAATTGAACCAGCTTTAGCCGAAGGTTGGGAATTTTCCTCAGATAAGCTTGAATTAACCTTTAAACTAAAAGAAGGTTTACAATGGTCTGATGGTGAACCCCTAACCGCGGCTGATGTGGTTTTTAGCTATAATCAATTATATCTTAATCCTGATATTCCCAGTAGCGCTAAAGATACTCTGAGGATTGGTCGTGAACAAACCTTACCGATAGTCACTCAAATAGACGAAAATCAGGTTAAATTTAAGATTTCTGAACCTTTTGCTCCTTTTTTAGCCACTACTTCCCTATCTATCCTGCCTAAGCATATTATTGCTCCAGTTTTAGAGGATGGCAATGCTTTTATGTCTTTTTGGGGAATTGATACCCCACCCTCAGAATTAATCGTCAATGGTCCTTATCAGCTAGAAAGTTATTCTACAAGTCAACGCATCACTTTTAAACGCAATCCCTATTATTGGCAAAAACAGGTAACGGGATTAGATATACCTTATCTCGAAAGGGTAATTTGGCAAATAGTGGAATCAACAGATACAGCTGTATTGCAGTTTCGCTCTGGTCAATTGGATTCTTTAGGTATTTCTCCTGAGTATTTTTCTTTATTAAAAACAGAAGAAAATAGAGGTAATTTTACTATCTATAATGGTGGACCTGCTTATGGTACAACCTTTATTTCTTTTAATCTCAATCAGGGGAGTAGAGACGGAGTCCCTTTGGTAGATCCGATTAAATCTGGTTGGTTTAATAATCTGAATTTTAGAAGAGCGATCGCCTACGCTATCGATAGAGAGAGAATTATTAATAATATTTATAGAGGGATTGGTTCATTACAAAACTCACCTATTTCTCAACAATCACCCTTTTATAATCCTGATGTTAAGGTCTATGAATATAACCTAGAAAAAGCTAAACAATTACTCTTAGCAGAGGGGTTTAAATATAATCAGAATCAGGAATTATTAGACTCAGCTAATAACCGAGTTCAATTTACTTTGATAACTAATGCAGGTAATCGGATTAGAGAGTCAATGGGAGCACAAATTAAGGAAGATTTACGCAAAATAGGGATACAAGTAGATTTTAGTCCTATGGCTTTTACGGTGTTAGTAGATCAACTTAGTACCTCTTTAAGATGGGATTGTGTGTTGATTGGGTTAACCAGTGGTAATGAACCTAATTTTGGTGCTAATACTTGGTTACCTGATGGAAATTTACACTTTTTTAATCAACTTCCCCGAGGTGATTCTCAACCAATTGAAGGTAGAATTGTGGCTGATTGGGAAGCAGAAATAGGCAGATTATATATAGAAGGAGCAAGAGAATTAGACCTAGAAAAAAGAAAAGCTATCTATGGAGAAACCCAAATTCTAGCTCAAGAATATTTACCATTTATTTATTTAGTTAATCCTCTCTCTTTAGCTGCGGTAAGAAATCGTTTTACGGGAATAGAATACTCAGCTTTAGGTGGTGCTTTTTGGAATATTGAAGAAATTGGTTTATTGGAAGATTAGCGACGTTTTAAGAGGATAATTTTACTTACTAACAGAGTCGCGATCATAAAACTAGGTTCAGGAATAGTTGTGCTAAACTCTAAATCGTCAATATCCAGACTACCAATAGTTCCCGAACCAAAGGTTTGAAAAGATTCAATGGGGGGATCATTATCAGTAGCTAGTATTCCTAAAAAACCTGTACCATTGAGAGGAATTTCGCCAAAATCACCTAGAAGGGCAAATTCTTTAGCTCCTTGAGAACCAGGAAGAGGTTCAGGAGTGGTAAAATTAAAAGCAAAGGCTTCTACTGGTTCAGGAAAAGCAAATTCTTCTAAACTAGTAGGGAAAGCTAAACCTGTTCTAAGTTGTCCATTGATAACAGCCGCACCACCAATAGCATCTATATCCTCTGCGGTTAAACCACTAGGTAATGCAAAGGGACGAGGAGCGAGCAATTGATTAGGTATGTTAAAATTTTCTGTAACAATAGGTCGGTTTTGTATATGTGCTTCCCAATCTTCTTGATTATCAAAAAGATGGTAAGCTTGAGCAGGAATTGCTACAGTAACTGCTATAAGTGTTAAAGGAAACCATTTAAGCTTCATAGTGAGTCAAAATCCTTGATGACATGTAAATTTTAGCAACATTTCCTAAGAGTCATCAGTAATTTGTACCCAAAATCGGAGGATCTGGTCTAGCGCATTATTATCGCAAACAAAGATAGATTGGCAAGGGGAGGTTTCGACTTTTATCAATGGTTACAGAACAAGTATGACTGCACAATCTTCTCAACGAAACAAACCTTTCTCCCTCATGGGGTGACGGGCAGTCCGGCATTTATGCCCACAATGGATACACCGATAACGAGGGTGATGAAAAAGTTTGGCACAAAAAACCCGATGTTTGCCCTTAATACGCAGGTATCCTTCAGCAGCAATAAGCATCCCTGCAATAGGAGCAACAAAATAGAGCCAAATAGCTGTCCAGATACCAGACGGAAGAGCGGATGCAACCGTACGAGCCGGATTCATACCAAATCCAGATAAGGGGGACTCAAAAACAACGAAGCTAAAAATTAAACAACCTGCAAAAAATGGAGTCAGAGGAGCTAAATATTGTTGATTGCTGGTATAAAGAACCATTCCCATCATAATCACCGCTATAACAAATTCTCCCGCAAATGCAGCCTTAACGCCTGCTGAACCAGGTACAGTTACCGCATAATTTACAGGTGGATCGATAAAGGGCTGTTTTAAGAAAAATGCTACTATTAAAACCCCCAATAATCCCCCAATAAACTGAAATCCAATATAAAAAAACGCATCCCAGTAATGTATTTTGCCCAGTCTATAGAAGGTGAGTGTAACGGCAGGATTAATATGCGCGCCGGATTGCTTACCCCAAGGAGAATACATGATGCCCATTGCTGTCAAACCCATAGCCAAACCCATAAAAACACGCTCAATAAACGGATTAGGAAGCATTTGGTGAATCGGAGAATTGGGATAAAATAGAAGAGTACTCACGACTCCTGCCGCAATCATAAACATTCCTAATCCCCAAGCTTCCATTAGATATTCGGGCCAATGTTGCCGTAATGCTACCATCATTCTCATTACATTCACCTACCAGATATAAAATAGCAAAATTGACACTCCCACACATTCGGCAAAATAATCCCAATAATATTAACAAAATGCCCGAAAAAAGGTATGGTATCGATATAAAACAAATTATGGTCATTATTTACCTTGATTTGACTGGTTGTTAGCAATTGCAGTCCCCTCAGATGGAATTACTGGGATTATTTCTAGAATAATGGTCAAATAAACTAGAATTAGGCTGTGGTTGTTCTTGAGAAGGTCGCATTACTCGCCAAGCAAAAGTACCACCAACGACTAGAATAATTGCCATGATTGATCCTCCAATCCAATTAGCAATCCAATCATACTTTTTAGCCTCTTGGTTATACTCTCTAATTGACTGGGGTTTGTGATATTGATGAAAAATTTCATCAGTTAACCATTCTTTGGTAGCCTTGAAATTATGAATTGGAGTAGGTAACATTTCTAAATAAACAGCATTACGGATTAAATCTCCAATTTTTCCTTGAATTTCATACTTATTAAACAAATTAGCAACCCCTTGTTTAATACCTAGTTTCATCAAAGTACCCCGCAATTTTGGCTTAGCTGGATGTAACTCTTTATGCTCAGAAAAAGCTTTAATATTATTAGCAATAGTTGCAGCCTGCTGATAAGCTATTTGGGCTAAAGCCGGTAAAGGATGGTCTTGGACAACAGCACAATCACCAGCTGCAAAAACTTCAGGGAAATGGCTTAACTGCAAAGTAGGTTTAACTATGGGTAATCCATGTTTATCTTTATCTTCTGGCGGAATAGCTAAATTTTGTATGACAAGATTAGTGGCAGTACCAGCAGTCCAAATAATAGTTTCAGTTGCTAAAACTTCTACCTCATCCTTATCTTTATACTTATATATTAATTGGTTAGGTTTAACTGTTTGAACAGCTACACCTAACAACAATTTAACTGGAACAGTACGACTTTTCAGGGATAATAAAGCTGTTTTTCGTAAATGAGAATTAATATCCCCTGTTAAAATTTCTTGGCTACGATTAATTAAGATTACTTGAATTTCTTTAATGTTACCTCCTAGCTGTTCATACCAAATAGGTAAAAGATCCGCTAAAGTAGCCGCCATTTCAACTCCTGAAGGTCCAGCACCAACAACAGCAAAAGTTAGTGAAGCTTGGCGGTGTTCCTCATTGTTTGTTTGGCTAGCTTTGAGGAGACATTGACGAAGATGTTTTTCTAAGGCGATCGCATCTTCTCCAGTACGGAAGGCAAAAGCATTTTCTTGAGCTCCTTCTGTCCCAAAATAACCCTGAGTACTCCCCAAAGCTAAAACTAAATTACTGTAGTTATAATGTAACCCTGAGCCTAATTCTACCCGTTTTGAGACCAAGTCAACATTAGAAATAGTATCTTGTCTAAAAGTAACATTACTTCCTTGAAGTAATTCTTCATACCGCGGCAAAACTTGCTCAGATTCCATCTCTCCTGTCAGAAATTCAAACAGCAGAGGTTTAAAAACAAAGCGCGCGTTTTGGTCTATAAGAATAATAGGATGAGGATAGTGTTTATGACTTAGGTGCAAAGCACAAAAAAGTCCGACAAAGCCACCACCTAAAATTACAGTAGATTGGTTAGTTTCCATTTCCTTTGTTTATACAAGAGCTTTTTGTAATCGATAGAGCCAGTTATTGGCTAAACTAAGTTGAGTGGTTATTAGTAAAGGTTGATCATCTAAAGTAATTATTGCCTTATTTTCCTCAGTTATACTCAATTTAAATTGGTCAGCACTCCACTTTTTTTGATTCAGTCGAGAGAGCAATGTTTCCCAGTCAGTATCTTGGGGTAAGTCCATGACATCATCAATACCAAAATAAAGAGTTTGCCCCTGACGATAAAACTTAGGTTGAGGTAAATTGGGAGTAGAATAGGCTATCGCCTCCGAGACAGTCCGAGTTTTTTTTGGTGCGGACGCTAGTTCTGCTTCAGTTATTTGCTGACGAATTAATCTAGCTGCAGTATTATGAATGCCAAATGTACCAGCTAGTTGTGCGCCCATTTCTGCTTGTACTGTTATGAAAACGATTGCTATTAAACTCACCACCACATAACGCCATTCTACCTGTACTGTTTCTTTTCTTCGCCATTGATAGCGTTGAAATCCTCGCCAAATAGTTAACAACACTATAATCATCAAAGAAAAAACACCTCCTACTCCATGTAAATACATGGTTTCAAAAGCGGGTAATCCCCAGGGGCTTAACACCGAGGGGGGGGGATCCGCTAGCAACATTTCAAAAAAGCCAGCTGCTACGGTAAAAAAGGTTACAATCGCTACCGCCAGTAAATTCCACCAACCCAAATCGAAAAAAGCCGCCCGATCTGGTTTAATATGTATTAGTTTCATAATCGGGCGCTCTAAAGGATAGAGAAAACCAAACACATCAAAAAAAATAGCTAGAACAAACAGACCTACAGTAAAATGAACCAAATTAGGATGTATCGGTAAAGGATAGGGTAAGCCATTAATTCCTAAATCTAAACCGCTACTAGCATCAGTAATTAAGAATAAAAACATTGTTTTTCAATTGAGCAAATTTTCTTGAGGATTTTCTAGATTAGTTGCTTGTACTACTGGTTTAACATGAATGCCATGAACCCAGAAAACTTGAGTTCCCAGCATAACCTGATAAAAAACAAGAACAACAATTATCAACTTTGCCCCTAATTGTAGTAAAGATACCTTACTCGGATTGCGATAGCGAGTAATACCCTGCCAAAGAGTCAATTGGGGTAATAATAATAACAAAAGCCAGCCTACTGCCATATGACGATTTAAAACAGGCTGTGCTGCTTGAGAAGGCTCGGCTAACCCTGCTTCAAATTGACCAAAGAAAATCGCTACAAAAATCATTACTCCTGCTACTAATAAATTCCACCAAGCAGCATTGAGAAGACTTTGTCTTTTGGTTATGTAGCCTGCTACTTCAAAGATAAAAGAAATAATTACCATTGCAATCACAAAATGTACTACTATAGCATGGATAGGATCAATATAGGGTAAGTTTTCCTCGCTAAGAGTAAAAGTCAACATAGTTAATTATTACCTTCATCGTGATGAATCATACGGATAGCTGGTTCTTCTAGATCGTAAAAATGCCCTCTTCGCCAAGACCACCAAATAGCATAAAAAACGCAGATCATTACCAAGGTCATTGTTACTATAATCGGTATTGATATATGGTTTTGAGTAGCTCGATCAATACTGGCGATAGCTTGCTCTGTTAGATTAGGAGCATCCCTGAGATAATTATAAGTCCATTCTGTAATTGGACCATCATAAGCCTCTTTCCAACTACCGTTAAATTGTAGATAGCTAACTAACTGATTAATTTGCTCTTCGGACAAGTAATCAAAGCTCGGCATTAGTGCAGCAGGAAGAATTAAACGAGGGTTACGGATTAATTGGGTTAGTTTTATCTTTCCTTCTTCTCCTGGATATTTTCTCCCAATATTAGTTAAATCAGGTCCTTGACGTTCTGTGCCCATTAAATGGGGTGTTTGATAGGCATAATCATTAGGTAAAGAGGGTCGAGTCCCATAAAGATAAGGAGCATCAATTGCTAAAGGTCTTACTTGTTGAGTATGACAATAAACACAACCTTGTTTAATATAGACATTTCTCCCTTGCAGCTGATCTGAATTGTAAGCAATCAAACCAGGAGAGGGCGTAACATCAGCAGGATAAAGCCAACCAAGAGACTCATCGACGATCAAAGTTATACTAACAATAATCAGCACTCCGATTACAACTAGATAAAAACGTCTCATGAAGATCTCTCCCTTTCTATTGCTGCTGCTTCTGAAGAAGCTATTTCTGATGGAGGTACTCCACCACCTGCTTCAATCAACTCTATTTCAAGTTCAGGTGGAGATTGCATAGCGGCGATAATATTCCAAGCAAACATTGACTGGGCTCCCACCAAAAATAAACCACTATAGGTTCTCAAATAATAATAAGGAGCTCGAATAGCTACAGTTTCAGAGAAAGGCAATTGTTCTAACCAGCCTAAGCCTACTAAAACTCCGGCAATTTGAATTGGTATAAAATAAAGCCCAATGCCGACAAAATACAGCCAGAAATGCGCCGAAGTCAGAAAAGGAATTAACTTCCGTTTAAAACTTTTTTCTACCATCAAATAAATTAAACCATTAGCAGCAGGAGTAATAAAACCTAAAAAAGCTAAGTGAACATGAGCAATCGTGTAGTCCGTAAAATGTTGAACAATATTAACATCTTCTCTAGCCTGTATTGCTCCCGTAAGTGAAGCAAAAAAATACACAAAAGCTCCTAAAACTGAGAAACGTAGAGGTAAATTTTGCCATATTTTTTGCCATTCACCCCAAATAGTTCCCCCTAAAGATATACTGGTCGCAGTAAAGGGAAAAACCATGCCGATAGCAAAAAAAATCCCCATCATTGGGACAACTTTTGGTACAGGACCATAAATAAGATGGTGTCCTCCATTCCAAATATAAAAAGCAGCAAAAGTCCAAAATCCCCAGATAGCAATGCGATGGGCAAATAGTTTTTTATTTAGTTGCTTTGGTACTATGTAATATAAAATTGCTACTCCTGCGCCACTCATCCAAGAACCTACGGCATTATGACCGTAAAACCAATTAATTACTGCATCTTCTGCGCCGAAATAACTACGAAGATTGGCAGATACATAAATAAAATCAAGGGTTAGATAAGCAAAAGCAAAATACCAAATACTGACATAAAGCTTTTCATTCTGGCGATCCAAGACAGTCATCACTAAACAAACTACAACTGTATTGACGCATAAGAGCACACCAATGTTAAGAGGTAATATCCATTCTTCGTATTCTGCACCTTTAGTGAAGCCCATTGCCACAGTAATGTTGCCTAAAACCAGAATAAGATTATAAACCCAACCAGCAATTACTGCCAATTCTCCTAAATAGAGATGTCTGCGACACAAACGAGGGATTATGTAGAGAGAAGCCCCAATTTCTATACCACTGATCCAGCCAAAGACAATAGTATTAACATGATCAGGGCGCATTCTGCCAAAGGTTAAAACTTCTACGCCACCTAAAAAGTTAGGGTAAACCAGTTTTATAGCAGCTATCATCCCCAAACTCATGCCAATAATCATCCAGAAAACGGCAGAAAACATCCAAACACAAGCTGCCCGATCTTGTACCTTCTCAGGAAGACGCAATCCAATTAAAGTTTCTATCCATCTGGCTAAACCAGAAATTGGTTGATAACTTGGATTTGTTTGCATTTTTTCTTAACCTTATAAGAGCAAAAATTAAAAACAATTATAAAAACTGTACATTAATTTTTTGAAAATGTCAATTTAAGTCAGGGCTTTAAACAATAATTACGCAACGGTACTTTCTTTAAGGAGTTGACTAAAAAATGCTTTTGAATTAAAATAACAAATCATCAAAATGTCTGTCTAAAAATTGCTAGAAAAATTTTTTTTCTAGCTTTGAGAGATACCTCCGTTGTCTTTTTTTAGGCCATGCTCTTGTTGTCAATTACTGTAATATTTCGTGTTTTACAGCCTAAATGGATCAGAAAATCGGCTCTCGGTGTATCTATGGTGATAAGTAAAACTGCTTTGATTTAAACCGGGACATTTTGTCTGGGGGAAGGTATTAGGTGGAACGGTGTTACTAAATACTAGACCACTTATTCCATGATTGCCTGAGTAGTTACGTCTATTTTACCGTTCTACCTAACCCCTAATACCTAAAACCCAGTCTTAACCAGCTTGTCCCGTCTTAAAGAGAAAAAAATGCCAGAAGCAGGATTATTAACGACACATTGGTGATTCCTTATCTATTGGAGCAGCAAAAGGCGCACTACAGTTAGCCCATTTGACCAAATCAATCTCAAAAATGATAATAGCTATGAATAGTGTAAGAAATCCTCCTAGATAGGCAAGCACAGCAATTGTAATCTTATGTTTATTCACAATAAATCCTCTCAGTATTAGTAGATATCGACAAGTTTGATGCTATTCTCTCATTTATATAATACATTTTGTTCATTCTCGTGCTGTACAATTAACATCATGTTCCGTTTAATTAATAATCATAAACAGAATACGGATTAATGTTAGTACATTTTCAAGTCCTAAACCCCATATAAAGATTTCGGAGGAAAGGGGTTTGTAGGGAGGAGTTAGGTGGAACGGTTTTAGGTATTATATATTATTATTTTTATATACTATACTGAGAAGCTCCCTACTCCCCGTCTCCCCATCTCCCCATCTCCCCCTCT
>RECR01000123.1 GCA_007693955.1 Gloeocapsa sp. DLM2.Bin57 | reverse complement strand
TAATTAAAAAAGTGGGGATGGGCATCGCCTCACTCAAAAACGGTCAATCATCTCTGAAGGTGAAAGATAAGAAGCCTACAGCGTAATCTTTGATTCGGTGTAGGAGTATGTCACTTTAACATAGAAATATAATCATTTTACCAGCAAAGAAGATGACAGAACTAGCTCAAAATAGTGACGATGAAGAAGTTTTAGCTACCTATACAGTAACCAACAATAGGGATGAAGGAGCAGGATCATTACGTCAAGCTATAGAAAATGCTAATGCAACAGAAGAACTTGATGTAATTGAGTTTGATTCATCTTTAGAAGGAGAAACAATTAGTCTCACTTCGGGAGAATTAGTAGTTAGTAACAATTTAATTATCACTGGTTTAGGTACAGAAAAATTAACTATAGATGGAGGAAATTCTGGAGTATTTATTATTAGTAATCAAGACGATGAACCAGATTATAGTTCACAAATCAATGTGATAATTTCGGATTTAACTATTACAGGAAGTTCTAATAATCATGCCATAACTAATAAAGAAAATCTACACCTTAACAAGATTACTCTCTCAGGAAACACCTCTCAATATAGTGGAGGAGGTATTTATAACCATGGTAGAGAAAATAACTATGGTGGTTCTCTTTCTCGTATAATCGGTGCAACTCTAACTATAACTGATAGTATAATTTCTGACAATACCAGTATTAATGGTGTGGGTGGTGGAATTGCTAATAGTGGGGATTTAATTATTAATAATACTATTATCTCTGGCAATAGTGCTAAATATGCAGGAGGAGGTATTTTTAATTCCCCAAGTGGTAGTGATAGCAGTATGGGAGTTGCATCATCATCAGGGACAATAACTATTACTAATAGTACTATTTCTGGTAATAGTGCTGAGATTGGAGGGGGAATTAGTAACTCTCGTAAGACGGTTTATAGTGAAGGTGATAGCGAATCAAATGGAGGGACAATAACTATTAATAATAGTACTATTTCTGGCAATAGTGCCACCAATTGGGGTGGAGGAATTAGTAATATTGGACAATTAAATCTTAATAATACCACGATAACTTTAAATCAAGCTGAAGAAGGAAGTGGTTTAGCGGTTAATTTAGCAAGAGATACTGATCAAGAAACCTTTATTGCGAATACGATTATTTCTGGCAATATAGGTACAGATGTAGATGGTGTTAATGACAATTATTATGGTAACAGTTTTACACCTAGTCCACTTCTTGCTAATAGTTTAGGGGGTAATCTGATTGGGAATGGTAACGCATTAGATATCTTTGACCAATCTACAGACCAAACTAGTATTACTGACCCTGGTTTAAATCCTTTAGCTGATAATGGAGGACTTACCCCTACTCATTTACCCCAATCAGATAGTCTTGTTATAGACGCAGGCGAAAATGACCTTATCCCTGACGAGGTAACCACGGACCAAAGGGGAGAAAGTCGCCTTTTTAACGATAGAGTGGATATTGGTGCGGTAGAATTAACCGATGATTCTAATCATAACAGTCTGATTGGTACTGATGATGATGATGATTTAATTGGTACTGACAATGATGACACCATTGAAGGTAGAGGGGGAAATGATACCCTCAGAGGTTATCGAGGTGATGACTACCTAGATGGTGGGACAGGGGATGATTTAATGAGAGGGGGAAGAGGAGACGATATCTATATCGTAGATAGTGAAGGAGATGTTGTCCAGGAAACACCTGACAGGGGTAATGATACTATTATCGCTTCTTTAAGTTGGACTCTTCCACAAAACGTAGAAAATTTGACCCTAACCGGAGAAGATGAACTCAATGGTACAGGGAATAATTTAGCGAACTTAATTATCGGTAACTCCGGGAGAAACCGACTAGTAGGTAAAGGTGGGGATGATACCTTAATTGGTGGTGGTGGTAATGATATCTTAACGGGAGGAGACGGAAGCGATCGCTTTTTATTTAACAATCCCAATCAAGGAAGAGATCGTGTTAAAGATTTAGTTAGAGGTGAGGATGTTATTGCTATCTCTAGTAATGGTTTTGGTAGTGATTTAGCAACAGGTATTTTACCTGAATCACAATTCGCTTTAATTAATGATCTTACCGAAGAGACTCGCTTTATGTACAATCCTGTTAATGGTAGATTATCCTTTGATCCAGACGGGAATGGAGAGGCAAGTTCGATTATTTTCGCTATTATCCATAATGTACCTGCTTTTGATCATAATGATATTTTGATTATTTAGCTAAATAGGTAGGTCTAAATAAACGTTAATATAATTGTTCCTTTGGATTGATTTTAAGCAACGGGTAAGACAACCATAAAAGTTGAACCTTTGTTAATTTGACTAGAGACACAAATTTCACCTTGATGCAGTCTAAGACTTTTTTGGACAATGGTTAACCCTAAACCATCTCTAGATTTTTGATCCGTATTTGTTGCAAAATAAAAAGGTTGAAAAACTTGCTTTAATTCATTGATAATTCTAATCTCTTTATCAGGAACATCTACCTTAAAAGAATTAATTAAATCATGACAAATTTTGATAATATCTAAATAATATCAAGTTCGGGTGAATACTTACGATAAAAGTGAGGTAAGGCAGGAGGCTCCAGGGCAGGAGGCAGGAGGAAAATTTATTATAACTAATTAAACGGACATGATATAATCTCTATTAAAAGAATTCTTTGTGCTTAAACTATGAATTAATTCTAGCTTTCCTATTGGGATCATTAACAATAGCTGGTTTAGGAAGATTTGTCTTCAAGAAAAAATCTTAAAACGGCATATCCTACTAAGTTATTTGCTAAGATGTCTTAACAATCGTCTTAGTAGGATGACAACCCTTTTTAGCTATAGATAAGAATATCTAAGATTGAGAATGTTTAGGAAAAACTCGATGGGGAATACCATGAGCAATTAAATCAATAGGACATTGATAGGTTTGCTCAATCATCTCTGCTGTGATTAGTTTATCATGATGGTAAAAAAGATGACGGTTGAGACAACCGACGGTTTTAACATAGGTAGAAACTGCGCTTAAATCGTGGGAAATTAGAATAATGGTCATAAATTCGTTAAGGTGTTTAAGTAGCTCATAGATACTATTTTGTACCTTGGTATCTACATTAGCTGTCGGTTCGTCTAAAAGTAAGATTCTGGGTTCAGAAGCTAAAGCGCGCGCTAAATAAACCCGTTGACGTTCACCCCCTGAAAGTTGTCCAATGGAACGCGATCGCAGTTCTAATAAGCCTACCTGTGCTAAACTCCGAGTAACCATCTCCTCATCTTTAGCGTTATAAGGTTGAAAGAGACGACGCTTACCAAGTCTTCCCATTCTGACTACATCCTCTACACGAATGGGAAACTCACGGTCAAACTCTAATAATTGGGGTACATAACCGAGATATTTTCTCCCCTCGGTGACAGGGCGATCGAGAATAGTTACTTTTCCTGTTTGGGGTTTAATTAATCCTAACAAAACCTTGATTAAAGTTGTTTTCCCTCCACCATTAGGACCAATCAAACCAATAAAATCGAGTTCGTTAACTACTAGGTTAATATTTTCAATCACCGTAGTAGATTGATATCCCGCGGAAACTTGATTAAGAGTGATTACTGGAGTCATTTAGCTATTTCAGGGTATTAGCGAAGGTTTCAGAGACTTTGAGCAGGTTTTCTGACCAATTAGGCGCAATCGGGTCGATAAATACTACTTCTCCCCCAATTTCTTGAGCGATGGTTTCTGCGGTGCGAGAGTTAAACTGGTATTGAGCAAAAATTACTCTAATATCTTCTGCTTGTGCGCGATTGACTAATTGTCCTAATTGCGCCGCACTAGGTTCAACTCCTCCTACTTCGATGGGAATTTGTTCTAAATCATACTCTTGAGCAAAATAACCCCAAGCTGGGTGAAAAACGATAAATTTACGATTCTCTATCCCTGAGAGATTGTCTCTAATCTCAGTATCGAGTTGGTCAATTTCGGCAAGAAAATTATCTAGGTTTTGTTGATATTCTGCTTGATTTTCTGGATCTAATTCTACTAAACCTTGGTAGATATTTTGCGCTTGAATTTTCACTAGTTGGGGTGATAACCAAATGTGAGGATCTAAACCGTCTTCTCCGTGTGAATGTCCGTGATCGTGATCATGGTCGTGATCATGATGATGATGATGTTCAACCATCGGTATTAATGGTACTCCCTCTCCAGAGTTAATGATCACTAAATCTGGGTTTAAACTCTCTATTTTACTCAACCAACCCCTCTCTAAACTAACTCCTAAAGCAATATAAGCTTGTGACTGACTAATAGCTGTTAGTTGTTGTGGTAAGGGTTCGTAAGTTTCGGGTTCACTTCCTGGTTGTACTAAAACGGTTACCTCTGCTTTTTCACCTGCGATTTTTCTGACAAAGTATTCTTGGGGTAAAATACTGACGACTAAATCTAGGGTTTCTGGTGGATTAGTTACAGCTACATCATCGGTTGGTTGGGTGTTAATTACCCCTAATTCTTCTGATTCGGTGTTAGCCGTACATCCTGTTAACAGACTTAATCCTAAGGTTACTGATAAGAGGGTTTTGACGGGGTTCTTCATAGTTAAGTGACTTTATGATAATCATTATCATTATAATAGCAAGAATACCAAAATAGTAGAGAAAACTGTGCTAACCTAAATCAAGTGTAGATTCTTAGTAGTAATATCTATGTCTGATTCCGCTACCCCTGAACAAACAAACAGCGATCCCCAGGATCTCGCTACGCAAGCACGCAGTGCCAAAACCCGACAACTCCTAGGGATGAAGGGCGCCGCTTCAGGAGAAACTTCTCTCTGGAAAATTAGACTACAGTTAATGAAACCAATTACTTGGATACCCTTGATTTGGGGTGTTATCTGTGGTGCTGCTTCTTCTGGTGGTTATATTTGGAGTTGGGAATCTTTACTTAAAGCCCTTACCTGTATGCTTCTAGCAGGACCTCTTTTAGCTGGTTACACTCAAACTATTAACGATTTCTACGATCGCGAACTCGACGCCATTAATGAACCTTATCGCCCCATTCCTTCTGGTACAATTTCTGTGCCTCAAGTTGTAACACAAATTCTGGTTTTACTTTTTGCAGGTCTTGGTGTGGCTTATTTACTCGATGTTTGGGCGGGTCACCCTTTTCCTGTTATTACTTGTTTAGCACTGTTTGGCTCTTTTCTTGCTTATATCTACTCAGCCCCCCCTTTAAAACTTAAAAAGAATGGTTGGTTAGGTAATTATGCTCTTGGTGCTAGTTATATCGCTTTACCTTGGTGGGCAGGTCATGCTTTATTTGGTGATCTCAATGGGAAGATTGTCATTTTAACCCTGATTTATAGTTTAGCTGGTTTAGGTATCGCTGTAGTTAACGACTTTAAAAGTGTGGAAGGCGATCGCCAGTTGGGCTTACTATCCCTCCCAGTGATGTTTGGAGTTGATACCGCAGCTTGGATTTGTGTGATTATGATTAATCTCTTTCAAGGGGCGATCGCCGCTTATTTAATCAGTATCGGACAACATCTAGCAGGTAGTATCCTACTCTTATTAATCATCCCTCAAATCACTTTTCAAGATATGTACTTCTTGAGAAATCCGCTAGAAAATGACGTTAAATACCAAGCTAGCGCCCAACCTTTCCTAGTATTAGGGATGTTGGTCACAGGTTTAGCCTTGGGTCATAGTGTTCTTTGATTACTTGCTTCTGAGAAACATTACTATAGTACGCGGTTTAGCTCCACTGGAGTTAAACTGTACCTCAATATCAGAGTCAACACGAATATAGATATCATCAAAACAATAGACTGTATAATAATTTCCATAATCTCTATAGACTTTAGGATAGTACCAATCAGAAGTTCGACCGTTAACTACAAGACGAGCCATTGCCGAAGTGTCCGGACTTGCCTGTATTCTCAAAGAAGCAATTACATCATGGCGATTTACCCTATTAGAGATTAGGCGAGAAACATCTATACTCTTACCATTAAACCCACTAATAAATGCTCCCAATCTTTCTTCATTGTCATAAATTGACCGACAGCTAGTATTGTTTTCGTATTGTTCTTTAGGTGTCTCCACACCCCAAAGAGAAACACTTAAAGCGGCAATCAACAGCAAAGAAAAAAAGCGAGAATTATAATTAATTTCCATAACCTTTTATTTTAATAGACTCAAAAAGATAGTTTTATGTTCCGAGTCAACTGATATCCAGAGGTGTTAGGTATTAGGTATTAGGTTTTAGGTTTTAGGTTCTATTATTCCTGTATATTATACTCCATGACTGCCTCTTGCCTGAATACCTTTTGCCTTACTCTTAATTCGCGCATTCTTAATTCTTCATTTTCCTTTTGCCTCTAATTACTTACTTCTAACAAACATTACTATATTGCGCGGTTTAGCATCACCAGATTTAAACTGCACTTCGATATCAGAGCCAGCACGAGTGTAAAGATCATCGAAACAGTAAACTTGATAATCAGAGCCATATTCTCTGTGAAATTTAGGAGAATACCAGGCAGAGGTTTCACCGTCAACTATAACACGAGCAGGAGCAGAAGTATCGCGGCTCGCATGTATTCTCAAAGAACCAATTAAATCATTTCTACTTACTCTATGAGAGATTAAATCGGAAATATCTATACTCTTACCATTAAACCTAGTCACAGAGACTCCCACTCTTTCTTCACTATTATGTATGTCTCTGCAATTAGTAGGTCTTTCGTCTTCCGCTTTAAAGGATTTAGGGGAGGAAAAACCCCAGAGGGAAACACTTAAAGCGCCAATCAGCATTAAGGAAAAAAAGCGAGAATTATAACCAATTTCCATAACCTTAACTCTTTATTTGAAAAGACAATAAGAAATAATATCATATTTCTAGTCAACTATAGTGAGAGAAAGTGTGGGGAGACTGACAAGGGCAGGTTTTTTACATTTAGATTTATAATGGGGTGAGACAAGGGAGAAGAAGAAAAAAAGCATTAAAACTCATGAAGATCTAGTTAGATCATGTCCGTTTAATTAGTTATAATAAATTTTTCTCTTGCCTATTGCAAGAGTGCTAGAGTGCCTTATCTCACTTTTATCGTAAGTATTCATCCGAACTTGATATTATCTATCAAAAAGCATTTGATGCTGCTCTGACTATCTTTGAATTATCAAAACAATTTCCTGACCAAATTCGTCGTTCGTCTCGCTCAGTTTGTGCTAACTTTATAACACCTAACCCCGAACTCAGGTTAACTCAATTGCCCAAAAATCTTTTACCTGTAGATGACTAGCATGACTATTAATTTCTCCTTCCCTCACTAACCATCTAGTTTGAAATCCTGCTGCTTTGGCTGCGTCTAACTCTTTTTCCACATCAGAAAGAAAGAGTGTTTCTGCTGGCAATATCCGTAAAGATTGAGAGATGCTTTGATAAGAATTACTATCTATCTTAGCACCAATATTAGTATCAAAATAAGCAGAAAAGAGAGGAGTTAAATCACCATATTTAGTATGAGCAAATAACAGTTTTTGCGCTGATACTGAACCAGAAGAATATACACATAAAGTAATATTTTCACTAAACCATTGTTGCAATTTAGCTACTGCATCAGAGTAGATATGTCCTTGATAAATTCCTTGTTGATAACCTTCCTCCCAGATTAATCCCTGAATATTTTTAAGTGGGGTAATTTTTTGATCTTCATCTATCCATTGTTTGAGTAGAGTAATGATCTCTTCTAAAGATAGTTGCGGTTGATGAGTCAGACGGCGAATTTCGGCTAATTGGACTTCTATTGCTGGTATGCTAGCGTTAGCACGTAAATATTCTCCAATGCGTTGACGGGCATAAGGGAATAAAGTATCCTTAACAAAAGAAAGAGAAGATGTTGTACCTTCTATATCAGTAATAATAGCACTAATCATCATTTTAAAAGTAATAATTTACTAACTTGAACATTTTACACTATTTAAATAAACCTTAACTTATTATTAATTGTTTCTTAACCTAAAGATTTGACAATGACTGAACAAGTAAGTAAGATAAAAACGGTTATTAATAAATAAAATGTAATTCTAAAATAATGTCCAAAAATCTGCTCGAACAACTTAAAGAATTAACCTCTGTGGTTGCTGATACAGGAGATCTTCAAGCTATTAGAAAATTTGCTCCTAAAGACGCTACTACTAATCCTTCCCTAATTTCTACAGCAGCACAAATGCCAGAATATCGGGAAATCGTCGATGAGACTTTATTAAAAGCTAAAAAAGATGCAGGCGCAACAGCTACAGATGCTGAAATACTCTCATCAGCTTATGCTAGTTTAGCGGTATCTTTTGGTAAAAGGATTTTAGAGATTGTACCCGATCGCGTTTCGGTTCAAGCAGATCCCCGTTTATCCCACGACACTGAAGCTACAATCAAACAAAGTCGTTATTTACTTAATGAATTCGTTAAAGACGGTGTACCCGCAGAAAGGGTAATGATTAAAATCGCTTCCACTTGGGAGGGAATTTGTGCAGCCAAAGTGCTAGAAAAAGAAGGTATTCAGTGTAATATGACCCTCTTATTTGGCATTCACCAAGCGATCGCCTGTGCAGAAATTGACGCAACCATCATCTCACCTTATGTAGGACGTATCCTTGATTGGTACGTTAAAAATACAGGTAAACAGTATCATGGAGCAGATGATCCAGGAGTACAATCAGTAACAGGTATCTATAATTACTACAAAAAATTTGGTTACCAAACCGAAGTAATGGGAGCAAGCTTCCGTAATCTTGGAGAAATCATCGAATTAGCAGGATGTGATTTATTGACGATCGCCCCTACTCATCTAGCCCAATTGGCGGAAACTACAGGACAATTAACCCGTAAACTCGATCCTGCTAAAACTGTAGAGATGAACATCGAGAAAATGACTATAGATGAAGCCAAATTTACCAAAATGCACGCAGAAAACGTGATGGCGACGGAAAAATTAGCCGAAGGTATTGCAGGATTCAGCAAATCCCTAGAATGTCTAGAAAAATTCATGGCAAATCGTCTCGCTGAATTAGAAAGCGGTGCTAAAGTAGGCTCTCTAGCTACTGGTATCTTTGAAGCTTACGATCTCGACGGGGATGGTTTAATCACTCGGGAAGAATGGTTAGGATTAGACGCTGTCTTTGATGCACTTGATTTAGATGGAGATGGTAAAATTACTCCTGAAGAAATGATAGCTGGATTAGGTGCTACTTTCCAACTAGCTGCTGTTTAGATACAGTTAGGTAATAACCAGGTAGAGAAATACTCTCTATCTTTAGAGTATATAGATAATTAAAAACATGAAAATAGCCTTTTTTAGCAGTAAACCCTACGATCGCCAATCCTTTGAGAAAATCAATGTTAATTATCACCACGATTTAACCTTTTTTGAAGGTCTCCTCAACTCTCAAACTGCGAGTCTAGCTGCAGGATTTCCGGCGGTGTGTATCTTTGTCAACGACGTTGCTGACGCTGCCACCTTAGAGATTCTCGCTGCTGGTGGAACTAAAGTACTCGCCTTACGTTCAGCGGGTTTTAACAACGTTGACTTAGCTAAAGCCAGGGAATTAGACATCAAAGTATTGCGCGTTCCCGCTTACTCTCCCCACGCTGTAGCTGAATTAGCCGCGGGTTTAGTACTGATGCTCAATCGTAAACTTTATCGAGCTTATAACCGCGTCAGAGACGATAATTTTACCCTAGACGGGTTATTGGGGTTTGATTTGTATGGCTCTACCGTAGGTATAATTGGTACTGGTCAAATTGGCATGGTATTTTCCCAAATTATGCAGGGTTTTGGTTGTTACCTCTTAGCTTACGATCCCTATCCTAACGAAGAATTACAGAAAATTTGCCCTAGTGCTCGTTATGTAGATTTACCTGAACTACTGAGTAATTCTGATATTATCTCTCTACATTGTCCTTTGCTACCTAGTACTCATTATCTGATTAATCAAGAAACCATAGGGCAAATGAAACCAGGTGTGATGTTAATTAATACTAGTCGTGGTGCTTTAGTAGATACAGCTGCTGCGATCGCGGGGATTAAATCAGGTCAAATTGGTTATCTCGGTATCGATGTTTACGAGGAAGAAGAATCACTATTTTTCCAAGATTGGTCAGATGACATTATCCAAGATGATACCTTTCAATTATTGCAATCATTTCCTAATGTGGTAATTACAGCTCATCAGGGATTCTTCACAGAAAATGCTTTAGCTAGTATCGCTGATACGACTCTGAACAATGTTACTGATTTTGAACAGGGGAAAATTCTTAAAAATCAAGTAGAATATAAATCATGCCAATAGCTATCTACTCACTATTGGCCTTTGCACCGATTTTAACAGCTTTTTTATTGCTAGCGGTAGCTAATCGTCCTGCTAATCAAGGAATGCCTATCGCTTATCTAGTCACGGTAATTCTCTGTATATTAGTCTGGGAAGTTCCCTTAAATCAAATCGCCGCAGCAACCTTTCAAGGATTAATTGTAGCCCTAGAAATCGTTTATATCGTTTTTGGAGCTATTCTACTCTTAAATGTTTTACAAGAATCAGGAGCAATTAGCAAGATTAGACAAAGTTTATTAGGAGTTAGTAGCGATCGCCGTGTGCAAGTTATCCTGATTGCTTGGTTATTGGGTTGCTTTATCGAAGGAGCGTCAGGATTTGGTAGTACAGCGGTTGTTTGTGTACCTTTATTAGTAGCGATCGGCTTCCCGGGAATGGCTGCAGTATTAGCCGCGTTATTAGTACAACCTACAGCGGCTTCATTTGGTGCAGTAGGTACACCTTTTATTATTGGGGTTAACAATGGTTTAGAAGGAATAAACGCGGTTACCACAGAAGTGGAAAGACTAGGGTTAAGTTTTTCGGAATATATCGACCTGATAGGTGCTCAAACAGGTATAGTTCAAGGGTTGATCGGGACGTTTATTCCTTTGGCGTTAGTATTGATACTTACGACTACTTTTGGGGAAAATAAATCTTGGCGAGATGGTTTACCCGTTGCAGGATTTGCTATATTCGCAGGTTTAGCTTTAGCTATTCCTTATGTATTAACAGCTATTTTGCTAGGTCCTGCTTTTCCTTCTCTATTTGGGAGTTTAATAGCGATGATTATCGTTATTCCCGCAGCGAAACAAGGATTTTTATTACCTAAACAAACCTGGGATTTTCCCGATCGCTCCCAATGGTCACCAGCTTGGATAGGAAGTAAAAACAGTGAAATTACCCCAGGGAAGGCGCAAATGACTGGTTTACTCCCTTGGATTCCTTATGTAATGTTAGGGGTCTTTCTCTATCTGTCTCGTTCTCGTTTTCTTCCCCTGAGAGATTGGTTACAAGCTGTACAAATATCCTTTAGTGACATACTCCTATACCGAATCAAAGATTACGCTGTAGGCTTCTTATCTTTCACCTTCAGAGATGATTGACCGTTTTTGAGTGAGGCGATGCCCATCCCCACTTTTTTAATTA